>NZ_JARJHT010000003.1:300000-495776 GCF_029269745.1 Polluticoccus soli
CTGTGCTGTTTAGATCGCGATAATAGGGATAAAACCTGTGCCATGGGCGGGTGCGCTGCTACAAGGCAACATTGCAAATACCGCTACGCGTCAGTATCTTAGGCTCAATACTAAAGCATGAAACTCACCCAAACCCTGCTGCTCACACTGCTCATCACGCTTACAGCATTCACGGTTGTTGGCTACACCGCCTGCAAGAAAGACCCCTGCCGCGACGTGACCTGCCTGAACGGCGGCACCTGCAGCGATGGCATCTGTAAATGCAAAGCCAACTATACCGGCCCACGTTGTGAGAAAGACTTGTGTGCGAAGGTGAACTGCCTGAACGATGGTGTGTGCGTAAGCGGCCAGTGCCAGTGCGCCCCCGGCTACGAAGGCGACAGCTGCCAGGTGCGTATATCGGGCAAGTTTGCGGCCGAGTGGGTGGGAACAGGCCAGTGTGCCCCGCACCAGTACGACGTTAGCTATATACGCATAGAAAGTGCATCGCCAACAAGTATAACGGCACACCTGCCGGGTATAGAAGCAACCATGACCGGCAACCTGACATCATTTACCACGGCAAGACTATCGAACACGGCACTTACCAACACCATGACACTCGACAGCGCCAACCTCACCTACATGCCACAAGGCGATCAGCTGGTGATAGATTACTTCATGACCGTAACATCGTCCACCAACACCTACCAGCTATACTGCACGGGAACGTATAAGCCACTAACAGGGAACTATAATAGCGGTGCGTTGCAAACGCGGAGTGAGTAGCTATGGCACCAGCCGCACCCACTTCCCGTATACTTTCGAAAGACTTATGTGTCCCTTGCCGTTGCCATCGTATTGCTGAAGCTCCATTTCTTTAAATACACCGAACTGGAAGTACGACGAATCTTCGTCCTTCAAATAAACATTGTCTGCTATCGGTACCCAAACCGTGTCATTAGGGGTAGTGTACGACGCATATAAACTATTGACGCCATGCCCGCCTTCCCAGAACTGCTTGCTTTCGCCAGGCTGGTTATTGGCCTGATCAAGCAGGAACCAAGCACCTTTCGCGCGTGAGAAAGTGTCAGGGATGTACACATCAAACAGGGGGGCATCTGCGTAGGACACGGTGTTATTTAACGTCTTGCCGTGTAGCGGCGCAGCAAACTGCATATCCGGATGCCCATCGCCATGCCAGACATATCCGGGTCCGCCCCATACTCCATTCACGCCATTCATTGACACGCCATGCCTCACTGACTCATTACCGCTCTTAATAGTCGCAATAGAATAATAGCCTTTATTGCTGTATTCCACGCGATAATATTGATCGTAGCCCAACTCTTCTTTCTTACAGGCTGCAGCCATCAATGCCAGGCCAGCAACAGCTGCGATAATATAGTTCTTCATAGTTGTAATCTTACTTCCGTAGCTCACACCCGTACACTTGATTTCCCAGCCATCCATCTACCTTGTAGGACACCAGCTTCCTGTAGCACTTCGGTACTTCATCAGAGCAAGAGTACTCAAACTCGTGCGACACTTCTCCTTCAAACTTCATCTCTGTGACGCGATGCACTTTGTTGGCTCCCGGCAGTATCAGCTCTACATCTCTTCCTTCACCATGCACCAGGTCCATTTGCGGGCTAAAATATTTTTCACCACTATTGTCTACTGCAGGGTAAAAAGGGTTATGTGTGCTGTCATTCCCCGTATAATAATGCATGGCTGTGGCAGAGTCGATAAACTCTGAATCAGTTTGGTTCTGAAAATTGGTACCGGCTGCATACCATCTAATAATGATCGTATCGATCTCCTCCTGAGTGTAACCATACAGGCGTACCCCTAGGTTGCCAGAAGGCATGCATTTCACCGTTTCTTTGCAATGATGAGGTAGTAACCCGCAGCCACTCAGCATTGCCATAACTAGAAAGGCATATAAGTATTTCATAGCGTAAAGATATATTCAGCCAACCGCAGTTACCATGCCAGTTTTTCGCATCAGGGTGCACAGCAGGAATTTTTACCAACAAATGATATTAGCTCATAAAAAAATCCGGATGCCCATTTTCAGAACATCCGGAAACCCCTGTAAAAAAAATTGTCAGTGCTTATTTGAAATACTCACCCGTGCAAGTATATGTTGTAGTGCCGTAGTAAGTGAACTTAAAGGTCAGCTTATTATTCTCCAGCGTAAACGTACCACTTATCTCGTCGGACGTTTTGTAAGGCTGCCTAGTCACCTCTATGGTGTTAGACGATGTGATAGCGCCGTACATAGTATAGTTGCCCTGCACACCGGTTATCTTCACATCTGCCGCAGTCACGCCCTTCTCTATGGTTATGTTATAAGGCTGCCATGGCCATTGCTCCACCTCACAACGCTCTTGTCCATTCCATTTACCCATGAACTTGTTTACCATCGGCGTTTCGCAATTAGAACCTTCATATCCTGCAGGACACAAACATTTACCATCCTTGCAAGTGCCGCCGTTCCTGCAGTCTACATCGCTGCACGGAGTCTTCTCGCAGTTGACACCCACAAACCCTGAAGGGCAGATACACTTACCATCCTGGCAGGCACCACCATTCAGACAAACAACATCGGCACAGGCATTTTTGCAAGCCGTGTACGTAACCACGGTAAACGCGGCAACAGTCAGCAGTGCCGCCATAATAGCTACTCTCATTGATCTCATTATATGAATTGATTTTTTGGGCGGCAATAATACACCGCACAACACAGAGATAAAAACACATCAACGCATATATTATGTACCTAAGAAGAAGTGTCTGAACCTCAGATCAGTCTGATTATACTGATTAATCTGATTCATAAAAAAAGAAGCGAAACACAAAACTGGCATGAGCGAATTAGGCGTTAAAAAAATTCATAGAACGAAGTGGCCGCAGTGAAAGGTCTCATAGAGAGAAGCAAGATTGATCTCAACATTGCCAAATAGAAATCGCCTGCAACATAGTAAGCTATTTCACTGCAACGAAGTGAAATGAATTTTTAGCCGGTTTCGCTAAGCCTTGATCTTTTCTTTGTTACTTTCTTTTGCATCAAGGCAAAAGAAAGTAAGGACGAGTGGCGCACAGAAGCTTAAGAGATAAAACAAAATCTAATAACATTGCACACCCAAAACAAAACCCCTATTTTATCCCTTGCATGAAAAGAACACTACTGGCGCTGCTGTGCCTGGCGCCCAGTCTATGCTTTGCACAGAGCATAACTGTAAACGGAAAAGAGGGATACCACAAACTAACATGGAACGACTACAGGGGAGCAGCCGATACAACCAAACACTACCCGGCTATGACCCACTGCAACATCACCTGGAAGGTTGACACCACGCGCGCAAAGCAAAACAAAACCGCCTTTCCGCCGCTGAAGGTAGTGGTGGGTTTTACCGACCGCTCGTGGGTGAACACAGAGCGCGAAGCCACACCCGCAGCACTACGCCACCAGCGGGGCCATTTTGATATAGCCGTAGTGTGCGCCGCCGACCTGCAACAAAAATTCAACGACACCACCTTCGATGTATTTGAGAACGCCATGCCGGCCATCACCCGCATGTATCAGGAAACACTTGCCAAATACGAACGCATGCGCAAGAGGTATGCAACCGTAACCGCCAATGGCAAGAACACCAAAGAGCAAGCCACCTGGGATACTTACCTGGATAAAGAAATAACCCGCTGCCTGAAACCGCCTGTGGGTAGCTAACAAGACCTAAAACAAAAAGGCTGCGCAATGTGCGCAGCCTTTTTAAAATGACATAGAACTGTTAATCAGCCTTCACTACCCTTTCACGCGCAATGATTGCACCATCTGCGTTGATGCTGATGAAATAAATGCCGTTAGCACCATCAACACTGGCGTTGATAGAGCGCGTGTTGCTGTATGCAGTCTTAGACACTACAGCACCAACAGCCGATGTGATCGTTACCTCTACATTGCTGTATTGTTTGTTCAGCTCTATAGAAAGCGCGCCGGTTGTAGGATTAGGATAGATCGCAGCTGCTGCATGTTGTACGTCTGATACGTCAGTACCTATTACCGAAGTACATACAGAAGTATCACCACAACCACCTTGCATCACTATCACGGCGTAGTTGCCGGTAACGGTAGGTGCAAAGGTTTGCGCGGTAGCGCCGGCTACAGGACCGGTGCTGCAATTGATCCATTGGTACGTTGCACCGCTCGCGCTTGCTGAGAGTGTCGAGCCAGCCAGCGACACACCGGTATTCACCGCAGCACAACCCGCTACCTTCTGCACAAATCCATCCGTATTGCCCGATGTGAACAGGATAGTAGTGCCCGGGTTGTTCATATTGAAATCGGTCATGTAGTCGAAACTACCGCCGGTATACACCGCACCAAGGTTGCTTATTGCTATGGCATTGCCTATTGCATATTGACCAAGGCCACCACCTATGTGCTGCGCCCATTCAAGGCCACCACCGTTGTTGAACTTTACGGTGAAGGCTTCGTTATAGGTATTGATACCGGTGTTGAAAGTAACCGTGTTAGGTGGCACGCCAAAAGTGGCGTTCACTGCGAACATCCCTGTTGTGTAGATCGCACCTGCAGCATCGGTAGCTACACCCCACGCACTGTTCAGGCCGTTGCCGCCCCATGTGCGCACCCAGCTAAAGGCACCGGTACTCGTAAGCTTGAGCAGGTAAGCATCGATAGCTGTGGCAGTCTCATTGTGCACGCCAGCGCCGGGATCAAAATCTACAGTACCGGCATATCTGCCGGCAACAATAGCATTACCTGCGGCGTCAGTGGTCACATCAAAGGCACGCGTTAGTGTTCCGGTGATATTGCCAACAAGGCTTACCCAGGTAAACGCACCTGCATTTGTTAGCTTCAGCACATAGGCCGTAGGTGAGGCTACCGCGGTCAGAATATGCGTACCACCATCAGGGTCAAAATTCACATCCCCCCCAAACTCACCAGCCACGAATATGTTGCCGCTGGCATCCAATGCAAGGTTGGAATATGCCAGTAAGCCGCCAGGACCACCAAGTGTATAGATGGCCTTTGTCCACACGGCAGCTCCGTTGCTGCTATTGGTCTTTTCTATCTTTACCTGGCTGCCTGCGTAACCATCACCAAAACTGTACACCATATACAGGTTATTAGCCGCGTCCAGTTTTATATCGCAGTCGTTTACAAACTGCTGGCCAGCCGGAGATTGCCTTTGCACAGCCCATACAAAATTGCCTGCTGCATCCAGCTTTACTACAAACAGGTCTTGTAGAGTGCCAGTGCTCTGCGATGTCAGGTTGTTAACGCCGGCACCGGGATTGAAATCTACCGTGCCGCTGAAATAGCCTACCAGGTACACATTGCCGCTGGCATCGGTTCTTACTTTACGTCCGTAGTCGTGGGCGGCGGCACCAAATGTCTTCGCCCACAGAAAACTGCCATTGGCGCTTTGCTTCACAATAAAAGCATCGCGGCCGCCAGCAGAAGTGAAGTTAAGCGTACCTGCGCCGGGGTCAAAATCGCCCGTGCCCTCATACGAGCCGGTGCTGAACACATTGCCCGATACATCGGTAGTGACACCCATCACATCATCGGTACCGGTGCCACCCACCTGTGTGGCCCATTCAAAATTTTGCGCACTGCACAATGTCGATTGCAGCGCAATAGGAATTAATAGCGTAAATAGTCTTTTCATGAACATGGTTTTTAAAGAAGACTCGTAATATACGGAAAGCGTTGGAGATAAAGATGCACGAACCGACGAAGTAAAAGCAGCGGGATCATTATCTTTAAGGCAGCTATGAAGGCTTACATCTTAACAACCCTCCTTTCTTTATCCACGATTCTCGCAACGGCGCAGGTGGTGGCGATTCAAAATGACAGAAACAATACACTGATGCTGTGCCTGGACAATCCGCTCACGATAGCCGTATCTGGAATGTCGCCAGATTCCATTTCGGTAAGCACCGATAATGGAACTATTGAAAAAGATAAATACAATGAGGGGCCAGGGCATTATACTTATCACGCAAAAAAAGTCGGCAAAGCTATGGTCTATGTGAAGAAACGGACAGGCAAGGGTCGCGAAACTATTATTGACAGCGTCCTATTCCGTGTTAAATCCCTGCCCATTTCTCCTGCAACAGTTGGCGGGAGTAAGAACGGAACCATAGCCCAGGGAATGCTGATGACACAAAGGAGCGTAATAGTTTGGGTTGACTGTTGCGATATAGAGGCAATGCTGACCGTAACCGGCTTCACCATTTCAATATCCAGGAAGGGAAAAGAAATTTTCAGAAGAAACATGCAGGGACCTTTGTTTGATGATGTGATGGTAGATTTCTTTCACACGCTGATGAACGGTGACCTGGTGAGGATTGAAAACGTGATGGCCAAAGATTGCAACGATGAACTGCGCCCCGCCAAACCGGCAGAGCTCACTATCAAAGATGCGTACCAATACCGCAAGGTAAAGGATACACCAGGGATTGATACAGTCATGGTAGAAGATCCGGTGACTGGCGAAGCGATAATGAAAATAACCGGTCACAGCGACAGCACCTGGATACAGGTGAAGAAGTATTGAGAAGTCTGAACCTCAGATTAGTCATGATCAAACTGATTATTCTGGGCTCCGAAAACCGGCATGAGCGACGAAAGCGCAAAGAAAAAAGTTGAAACGGAGCGACCGCATTGAAAGTCACAATAGCGATACCGCGCCGATATCAACATTGCCGGGCACTTACCACCGCAATCGATAGTAAGCTATTTCAATGCAGCGTAGTGAAAACTTTTTTTAGCTTGAGTCGCTAAGCCTTGAACTTTCTTTTGCTTCTTTTCTTTGGTTCAAGCCAAAGAAAAGAAGAGATGAATAAAGCACAACAGATAAGACACGTAACTAATGCGATAAAGATCAAGCCGAGCTGCGCGTAAAATAGTCATGCAGCCCTATCTTTACACAGATGAAACCAACTCCACCAAGAGACAGGCAGATATACCACGGCGAAATAGCCGACTATTGGTTCGACAATAGCGGTATCCTGATATCGCTATCGAAAGCGCCGAAGCGTACGGTGGAGAATATAACTGCTAACGTGGCATTGGTGAAAGAAATAACCGGCAACAAGCCCGTACCTCTTCTCATCTATCTCTGCGACTCTCCTATACCCGATAAAGAAACACGTAAGTTTTCTACCACGCAGCTGCCTGTTATTTACAAAGCCATGGCTATGGTATCAGAGCCGGGACTATCCAGTTTCATCATGAAGATATTGTTCGCACTAAAACCATCACCCATACCTATGAAAAGCTTCACCAATGATGCTGAAGCAAGGGAGTGGCTGAAGCAGTATTTGTAGAACAACCTCTATTTCATCTACCTGTGGTAAGCGCCACTACATTGTAAAACACCATCTTTAGAGCGGTAGCTGTAGTTGAAATGCAACTGAGCGTTCTCATCCCGCACCATTGTGCCGCTTAAGGTTATAGTATCATCGTAGTACCGAAGTGTCTGCTCCGGTATCTTTATTTCAGTTGTCGATACTATATCGGCATCCACCGAATCGAAGAGATTTCGAATACCTCCGATTCTAAGTTTAAGAATTGTGGCACCGCTACCAATGTGGAGCCCATACGTTTTCTTAGCCTGCGGATCGCATTCTTCCGGTCCACCCCATACCCCAATGAATTTATCTTTGGTGAAGATCTCGCAATACTGGCCTTCATGGCCCGGTGTGCAGGCACATTTGCCATCAACACAGGTACCTGCCCAGCGGCAGTCTGTATCCTTGCACTTTATGCGTTCGCAGTTATTGCCTTCAAACCCCGTAGGACATTTACATTCGCCGCCACTACAGGTGCCGCCATTAAAGCAGGCTACATGTTTGCAAGAAGGTTTGCAGGCTGAATAAAAAACCAGGGAAAAGACGAGCACAGTGCATAGTGCCGCCATACAGGCAGTGGGCAGGTATTTCATAAGACAGGTTTAGATACTGTTAAGTTAGCACAAAGCCTGTACCAAAGCAAGTGGGCGTGTCTAAACCGCTGATTAAACCGGCTTAACTGACTGGCCGATTCTTGAAACCGGCATAAGCGACGAAAGCGTTAAGAAAAATGGTGGAACGGAGCGACCGCATTGAAAGTCACAGTAGCGATGAAAAGTAGAGATCAACATTGCCCGGCACATACTACAGCAGATGATAATAAGCTATTTCAATGCAGCGTAGTGAAGACATTTTTTAGCTTGAGTCGCTAAGCCTTGAATTTTTCTTTGTTACTTTCTTTTGTTTCAAGACAAAAGAAAGTAAGGACGAGTAAAGAGATAAAGACGAAACGATCACAACCTATAATCCACCCCAACCAAAAACGGGAAAGAAAGAAAACCATTGCCTTTGTAAGTGCCGACCATATTGGCATTGAGATCATGCTGGGTCATTTCATACGCAGCGCTGTTGTAGCGCGCGCCGCCTTCCACAAACACCCCTGGACCTTTGCCTTTCAATATCCTCATGCGGGCGCCTACCTGCAGCCCGGCGCTTATACCCCACTGGGCCGGCACATACTCGGTGCTGCGGTACGACTTCATCGGCGACCACGACACCTGCGTCTGGCCCGTGCCCAGTAGTATGGGCCCGCCATTCAGCCCGTAGTATAGCTGCAGCGGACCCATGTTGCGCACCAGGTTCACAAACAGGTATGGATTCAAAATATCGGAACTGTAGTCGTAATGAGTGCCTAGTAATGTAGTTGCCGGCAAATTGCCACTCAATTTTGTACTGTAGCTGTGGTTGATCTCAGTAAGCAACAGGCCTACGCCTACCTGCACCTTGCGCAGCTCCACACCCAGCCGGCCGCCATAGGCAAACTCGGTGAAGTTGCTGAAGTTATCGAACTGATCGCTCACACCCATGGGCGCACCGTTGAACTGCATACCGCCATGCAGGCCTATCATAAACTTTTGTGCAGAAGCGGCAGTACAACACAAACACAGCAAAAGGGTGTATACAGTTCTCATAATGCTAAACTAACGAATGGAGAGGGTTTTTTATTGTAGTTTAAACTATCGCATCTGCCATTACCATCAAACAAAAAAGCGCAGGCATAACACCCACGCTCTTCACTTATCTGTCAATTGGTCTATTGCTTCACGATAGTTTGTGTGTGCACCACGTTTCCATCATCTATATGCAACAAATAGCTGCCCGGCGCCAGGCCTTGCACATCGATCGTAGTGTTGCCGGTACATTGCACTGTGCGACATAGTTTGCCAGTCATATCCAGCAGTGTAACGCGGCAGGTTTGCAGTGGTGTATTACCGAAAGTAATGGTCAGCTTGTCGTGCACAGGGTTAGGATATATCTGCACCTTCGGCAGTTGCGCAGCATCGTGAACAGAGAGTGCCTGTGCAAACGTTTTCTGATCGCTGTTCAGTATGGTGCGCTGCTTATCATTGGTGTTGTATGCCTGCACCAAACCTATCAATCGCAGCTTGCCGGTATTATAACCGGCCGGTATGGTGTAAGTAAATTCGTAGTCGTGGTACTCGCCGTTCTTGATGGCAGCAGGCAGGCTGCCTTGCTGTCCCCATGAGCCACCCACCATCGATCGCAGCACATGTTTGTGGTAATAGTTGTTCACATCGGGCGCCGACGACTGGAAGCCCTTTACATCGTCTTCCGTCACATACAGGTTGAAGCGGTAGTCGCCACTGTAGTCGGCAAAGAAGTTGGCCGCTACTTTCACCTTCAGCTCGCGCGTGCTCTCGTTATAGCTTGTGCTTCTGAACCACACCAGCACCGGCTCATAATACGCCGCTCTTTCGCCAAACTCCCTGAGCGTGTCTTTACCATTCTGGTTGACGAACATATGTCCCCAATCTTCCTTGAACGGAAACTTGAACCTATCGTACAGTGCCATAGGATGTGCAAAGCCTCCATACTGCGCATCAACAGCAGAACCTTCAGTATTGTACAGGGCATCGTTAGCACCATTGTAAGTTTGCACTATGGCATAAGCAGGGTTTTTACTCACAAAGGTGTCCAGGTACAAAGCAGCGGGATAACAGGGTGCACATCCCTGGTGTTTGAACACCTCGAGCACCACATTCTTCTTGGGTAGTGTCTGGTGCACTTTGATCACCTGCGTTACCGTGTCATTGGCTGCGTTATTGTCCAGCGGGTTGGTTGTCTTTATCCACGCCTTCAGCGTATACATGCCGGGCGATGGCAGGCTTACGGTAAATGCAGCATCGCGTACCACACCAAACGGACCGCTCCAGTATAGGTTGGAGGCATTTTTGGTAACCGTTTGCGGCGTGCCGTTATCGAGCCGCCAGCCTATGGTACAATTATTAGCGGCGGCGGCACCTTTTCGCTCGAAGGTAAACGTGAATTTGGGATTACCGGGAACCTGGTTTTCCAGCGGACTCACGGCAACGGCAGCAAAATCTTGCGCCAAAGCGCTGTGTGCCAGCAATATAGCTGCCACAAAGGGAATAAGTTTCTGGTTCATTAGGTTGAATGGTTTTTGTATCGCACATTAACAGACAGTTAATAGGGCACAAGGGTTGGCTGGCGACGGCACAATACGACGTCGCCAATTTCGTTATCTTCCCGATACAAACACCTCTTATGAAACCACTCTATCAATTGTTACTGGCATCTTGCCTACTGGCTGCGTGCAACTCAAAAGACAACACCGGCTTCCGAAAATTCAGCGGCGTATGCAAAGACAAATCCGACAGGTATATGTCCATCACACATAATGGTACTACCCGCACGTCGATGCACGACCTGACAGGCAGCGCACGCATCATCTTCTTAGGTGGTGCAGATTCGCTATTGCGCGTATACCTAAATTTCGACACCGTAATTGGCGAACAGGCAGTGATGCTCAATGCCGTAATACCGGGTGGCAATGAGCCCGGCATCTACCACGCCGACAGCAGCGCCAATCCATACGAAAGGAATGTGCAATTGATGGTGGGACAAAAAAGCTATTTCAGCAACGACCTGCAGCTTATCATCTCCACACTAGGCAACTATAGAGAAGATGGACAATAAGGCATTAGGGAATATGCTGAGGCCGCAGGCAACTTTACCGGCAACTTCACCCCCGACGGCGGCGGACCGGCGATACCGGTGAGCGGCGATTTTTGTATAGACTTTGATGGAGAGAAGAAGTAGGGTTGGAACGGCCGGTTTACGAAAACGAACAACACTGCCTTCAGCCCCAAAAGCTTTAACTTGCCACTGCTGAACATGGACGTCTTTGTTATCATCAACCGGCGCAAGGTATTTTATGCACTCGCGTTTTGCGGTATCCTTTTCATGATACCAATAGCGGGGTTTCTGCTTATCGCCCGTAGCAGGGGCGCTGTTATTCCCAGTGCATTGGTCGTAATAACACTTGCCGTGGCCGCAATTGTGCTCCCGCTGTGCATTCTTGCCGTAGCCTGGTGGGACTGGTGGGATAAAGACCGGCGCAAACGCAAAGTCTTTAACACCGCCCCACTCGGTCAACTGGGCAGCATTGGCTTTCAGCTGGTTGTGGTCAACCATAGAGCACAATACTTTTTTACCGAGCTTACTGTTGCCGGCCTCATTCGCGACTTCGTCATTATCGGTAATGCCGATAAGAAACAACCCGGCTATGTACAGTTCCAAGCAATGACCAAAAACACACTTCGCGCCAAAGGCACTGTTGCACTCAGGAGGAGGCTGCGCAAACAGGGCATCCTGGACCATGCAGGACAACCTGTGAAGGTGTATACAAAAAAACAACTCAGGCAATTAACTATAGATCAACTGCTACATGACCTGGAACGGTTTATCGATACATTAAAGGCAGAAGGCTTTGAACCGAACTACCACCTGCCGGGCTACGCGCTACCGCAAACGTTCCTTCCGGCGCGCAGAAAATAAATGAGTCACCCAGCCATTTGCTCCTGCGGCGGATGGTAGCTATCGAGATTACGATAAGTAAGGCGATTGTCGGTAGTACGGATGATGAGAATAACGTCGTAGAACGGAACGCTGTAAAAATCGAGCGCTTTCAGCGGATTGAGGCAATCGGCATAAAAGTGAATGAAGAGCCATTTGTTCACAGCATCGTGCGGCGATACAGCCACACACTCTACCCTGCCCAGCACAGAGCCACCTTCGTAAAAAGACTGGCCCTCAATATGCTTGCATCCCTCCAGGGCGCGGTGCGCCTCTGTTTTGGTAAGCCTTCGGGCAATGTTATCGTGCAGGTCGGGTTTGTTATTCATAGCCGGCAATTTTTTTTAAGGGTGATATCACACCTTATCTCCCATGGCCGGGGGTATTGCACATTGGGCGTTAAGAACTTTCGTTGTGACGTTGCTGCAAAAGCAACATCCTGTCATGCGACGGCTAGTTTGCGATCCTCTTCACACATCCTCATACTTCCACCGCAATACAAAGTTACGGTTGCGGTAAGCCGTTAGAGCTCAACAGCAGGTAAAATTCGTGTTAAAACTCAACCGGCAGCAGCACAACAGCTGGTACAATGACATCGGTCTAATGTCGTGACTATGAATTACCTACTTCCTGAAGATGTGTGTCACCGGGCTTGTTACTACCTTTTGGGAATACTACCATTTCGCCATTCAATGAACCAAACCCGCGTTTCGCTGAACCAAAACGGCATTTCACAAAACGAGGCGGGATTTTGACAGTAATGTGATACAACGGCGATCCGCATATATTAACTTAGGGTCCCAATCATTATTAACCTAAATACACTCTATGAGATCAAAACTTCTACTTTTTCTTCCTTTACTCATCGCTACTGCAGCCTCAGCGCAAACGCCACTGGAGCTTAAAGCACAGACCGATGACTTCTTGGGGCACGACTCTCTCTTCCATGTTCATGCTGCAGGAAAGAATAGCACTATACTACCGCAACATTGGATCTCAGAGGTAAATCCATGGCCGGCAGCCTATCCTCAAAACGGCAACTACCAGGATGACACCACATTTGGATATTACACCTACAACAACAACACTACTAAAACTCTCTATGCAAAGAACTATAACTCATCGGGGTTGATCACCGAATACCACAAGTATAAACCCGCATCGGGCAATACACCTGTCGAAACAAGCCTGTACACTTACACGTCGGCTATGTTGCCCGACACCATATGGCATTACGGCGAAACCGACTCAAGCCGCATCATACATGCATATAATGGCACCCAGCTGGCGGAGGTAAACACGCAAATATGGAACAGCGTTAGCAATCTGTGGCAAAATTGGGCTATCGACTCGTTTTTTGTATCTGGTCCCGGCAGCGATTCCATCGTCAAACATTTAGACCTTTCGGGAATAACCATGCCAGCCAAAAACTATTTAGGCAAATACACCCGCGATGCCAACAACCTGGTATTGATCGATTCGCAGTTTAATAACAACAACTTTGAATCTGCAAGGTTTTTTATATACGATGCGCAGGGAAGAGTAAGTGTCGATTCGTTTGTCGATCCCATCGTCAACTTTCCTCTAAACTATGACAAACGCATCTACACATACAATGCAACCGGTGATCTGTTAAGTATAAAGATCGGCAGGAATTGGGGTATCCCTAACTATTATGGCAACTTCTTTGAAATGGATTCATTTAGTTACAATGCTGATCACCAGTTGACAAGCGTAGCGCACTATAACTGGTCAGGCACAGCAGGGTCCGGCAGCTGGGGTAACCCTACGCGCACACAAAAATTCTACTACGGGACAACTGTCGGCGTACCTGAAGTAGCTTCACACAATAACAACCTCCAACTCTACCCCATCCCCGCTACCAGCTACATCAACCTCAGCATGCAGTTCACTAAGCCACAAGCCTTCAGCGTACGCATATTCGATATGCAGGGCAGGCTGGTGAGCAACTGGCAGGAGGCTGCGCAGAAACAATACAACAAACAAGTACCACTCACCAACATGACGCCGGGCCAGTACACTGTACACATACTCGCCGGCAATGAGAGTATAAGCAGGCAGTTTACTGTGGTGAGATAATACAAAGCCCCCTATCCCCCTAAAGGGGGAATATATAAACCTAAGTTCCCCCTTCAGGGGGATAGGGGGTAGACCATAAAAGAACAAGCAGGCAGTTTATGGTGGTGAGGTAAGATATAAGAGCTAACAAATAAAAAAGCCCGGATGGTTTCCGGGCTTTTTTATTATTTCTGACTGCTACTTATAGTGCTTGCTGCGGTACATCTTGTATATGTATCCGTCCCAGTCGGGGTGGGTAGATATGTAGAATAAAGTATCCCTAGCTGTTGTGCTCAAACCTGCGAAGGCGAACCTTTGAGAAATAACACCGTATAATGTTTTACCCCATACCGCACGTAACATGGGGTCAGGGCCTGAGTTGTCGAAATAGAAAACACCAGTGCCCATTCCAATGCCTGACACACCATAATTCATGCCTATGAAGATATCCTTGTTGTTGGGAAACTTCGGTAGTATAGGTTGCGAAACTATGGCGCCACTACTGTCGTACACTGCCGCCAGGGTCCATGTTGTTCGCCTGTCTATCATGCGCCGCCATTTTTCAGGCTTACCATTCATTTTTATGTTTACGCCCTTGGTTGTGCTATCGTAGCGGAAATTCAGCCGGTATAGCATAGAGTCCGGTTGGAATGGTTTCTGAGCTCTGTATTCGGCGGCCATACTATCCCGTTCGGCGTCTGTCACGTTGGCCCAGCTACTGATGTCCAGGCTATCGGTATACCAATCGTAATAGTATTTACAGCCC
Source organism: Polluticoccus soli (assembly GCF_029269745.1). NCBI lineage: Bacteria > Pseudomonadati > Bacteroidota > Chitinophagia > Chitinophagales > Chitinophagaceae > Polluticoccus > Polluticoccus soli. The sequence goes on from NZ_JARJHT010000003.1 coordinate 314,771, forward strand.
TGTTCAAAAGAATCTTTCGGCAACACTACAGTAGCGTTGGGATTAGCTATCAGTCGCATAATGGGCTTGTGATAAATAAACCGGCTCGCATAAGAAAAGAAACTGTCGTCAGCCACGGTTACTGTATCATAAATATCGATGATGACACGTCTTTCCAGCTGGTTGGTAAAACGCACGCCCGCTGTCGTACTATCATGGGGCACAGGATCGGGAACAGGATCGGGATCTTTTTTCTTACAGGCTGCTATAGAGCATAACAGTACAAAGGCTAACAAGCAATTTTTCATAAAATAGATAGTTTGAGGTAGTACAAAACTATTCAATGTGCTGGCCGTAGCCAACAGTAACGATTGTTTTTGACAATAGATTTACAATGAGGAAAACTGCGCTATTGCAATGGAAAGCCCATGCATGCATGACAAAAGGGAAAGAAATTAAAATTGCCAATCCACAATAAATTTCGTATTTTTGCTATAATAAAACTAGTTATAAATGCCCGCCATGCACCTTGAAAAAAATTTTCCTCTCCAAAAAGTTTGACTTTTTTACACAATTCTATACAAAAACAAAAATCACTACTGAAAACCAACAACTTAGCACATGCTGTTTTGATAAACTGGTATATACATAATATCGCAGGAAGTATACAAACCTTATCAATAGTATGACAAAACCGGGCACGATCCATTCCCTGAATCAAAACGCAGTTTCGCTGAATGAAAACGCAGTTTCACAAAATGCCACCCGCACTTGACAGAACCATGTCAATATGGTAAGCCACGCGGCAGTACCTTTATTAAGTCCTAAAATATCCAACCTATGAAAAAGCTTACCTCTGTCCTCTTGAGCGCCTTACTTACCTGCCTGGTATTCAGCGCAGTGTTATACACCTCATGCAGCAAGAGTTCCGGCATCAGCTGCGGAATGACCATTTGTAAAAACGGCGGTATTTGCAAAGACGGTAAGTGTGTCTGCCCCACCGGCTACGAAGGCACTCTCTGCGAAAAATATGACGCCTGCAAGGTTATTACCTGCCAGCACAACGGCACCTGTGTTGACGGCACCTGCAAATGCCCCGAAGGTTTCTCCGGGCAGTATTGCGAGATAGACGCCTGCGCCAGCATGGACTGTATCAATGGTGGTTGCCGCAATGGCAAATGCAACTGCAACCCCGGCTACGAAGGCAAGTTTTGCGAGGTGTGGATAAAGGAAAAATTCCTTGGTACGTGGAAGGGCACATCCGACTGCAACGATCCCGGCGAGGTAATAACGATACTGATCAAAGGAAACACCGGCACAAGCCTGCCCCTGGCAGTAATGATCGATTATAAAAGCTCTACCGATTCTTTTCAAGCCATGGCCCAGGTTGATGGCAACAAGCTCGTTCCGCTATCTCCTAGTGGCAATGACCTATTCTACATGACCATCGACGGAAATAATGCCACCTACAATTTTAAAACCAATGTGAACGGCGGCCAAAAGAGCAATTGCGCAGGACAAGTGGCGAAGTAACGATCATACTAAAACTACGGGAAAGCTTATCAAACAGTAGGTACGATCCTATCATATAACAGAGATGGCCCGGTGTTTACCGGGCCATCATCAAATTAATACAGTCTGTCTATTGCTGGCGGTTGGCTGGTAATACCCGGCACATTATCGAAAGGGCCGGGGTGCTCGTAGGTTATGACCACAAGTACGAGAAGTGTAATGTAAGCAAGTAGACCTACGATCTTAATAACGCTGTGCTTAGCGAATGTTTGTGAAAGGAACTTGGTCATAAACGGGGCATTTTGTGTCTATGAATGTACAGCTAACTCTGCGATATTAGAACTTTGTTCATGTTAACTTATAGTTATTGTGTTGTAGAAAAAAATTCGTCGGACGAAAACATACTTTCGTCCGACGAAACAAACACTTCACCTGATGTGATGACAAATAAATTTCTAAATACTCAGCAGTACTACAACGTATTGAGCGCCACTGCCGGGCTGTTTGACAGCTGTTGCGCCAGGAAACTATTCCAACGTTGCTGGTCGGCATCATGCTCTTCACAGCCATGGCCGGTCTCTGCATCGTACTGCTCCTGCAGGCGCGCGCACTTATCGTACGCTGCATCAAACAGCTTGTTCATCAACGGCTCGAAGTTCTTTGCAGTAAAGCTGGCCGCCTTCACCTGTTTGGCAAGCTCAGCAGCACATACCAGGGCTATATCAAAATGGCCCTGTTCGTGGCGCAGCAGTTCTGGCGAGAGATCACGTTTCTTGTTTACCCACGAGTCTCCCATAAAACTCACCTCCACCTCAGGCTGCAACACAGGCTTGCCATGGGCATCCTTTGCAGGCTTGCCTTCGTTCCAGCTAAGGAACCAGTGCGTAACGGCAGTGAACGGCGAAGCTTTATCCACCTTACCTTTGAAATCTTCCCAGCTCAGCTGGCGGTATCCTTCCTTACCATTAATAGACACTTTTTGGGCAAAAGCACACATCGGCAGGAAGCAAAATAAAAACAGTAGTCGCTTTATATTAAACACAGTAAAACTCATGGATTGTTGAAGTGCAAAGATACCTCATCCTTACCGCAAAGCAGGGCTTACTGAAAGAGCTTTAACAGAACAAAAGCCTAAACCAGCGCGGTTTTCCGGGCGATTTTACACCACAGCACCCAACCCCATTTATCAGAACAAACAGCATATATCTATTTAACACTCCACTACCCAACCCTACTTATAGCAACTAACGCCATATATCTATTTAACACTTCAACACCCAACCCTTCTTTCATTACAACGAAACACATGTATTGACTTTAACAGAACACCACCCAACCTTTTGAGAAAAGAGAAAGCTCAGCCAATGATGGCGCCTTTGTTGAGCGATAGCGAAACAACCAGCGCCATGCAGCTGAATAGCGAACTGCGAAACAGCGCGTGGCTATCTTCTTGTCCTGCGGAGCGATTGGACAAGAAGTGTCTTTTTTCTTTGTTACTTTCTTTTTGGACAAGCAAAAAGAAAGTAAGGGCGAGAAAAGATTCGAAGTGCAGACCAGGTTCAGATGATGACAGAAGTTCTAATACAACCCCTTCATATTCTTAACTATCAATAGAAAAACGATCATCAGCGCAAACAACCCTAACCCAATGTAGATCTGACGATAATTACGGGTAAGCGCCCCACGAATGATCAGGATACCACCGCCAAAAAACATGGCCATGAAAAGAATAAGTACAAACAGAATACGCAGATCCATTACGCCCGCGAAGGTACGCACTGCGACAGACAAGAACAGCTATTTTTTGCCGGGAATATATTCGAACGCCACCTGGTAGGCCACATTGCGGAACTCAGGAGCCACATGCCCTACCCGCTGGTTGTGCAGCTGCGGTGTAGGTTCGCAAAGAGAGTAGGTGTTGCCGTTGTACTCAATGGTCTCGCCGGTAGGCTTATCGAAACCAACAGCAATGGTGATGTGTGTAGGATACAGCACTGCTATCATCGGCAGGTCGTACACCTCTTTTACCAGGTAGTAGAACAAAGCAGCACGGTCGTCGCAGTCGCTGTACTCATGCAGCAAGGTCTGCTCTGGCGACATGCGCTTCTCCTTGCCAAACACCTTATTGTCATCCTCGTACAAAAATGCATTGCGGGTGAACTGCATGAGGTAGTCTACACCCTTCACCTGCTTCATGTTCTTCACCTGCTCCTTCAGCAGCGGTATCAGCGAGCTATAGGTCTCCTTACTGAGCGGTATGTTGAAGTACGACTCATAATCTACCACAGGGTAGTTGGTGAACATGGTCTTCACCTCGGAATTCACGCGCACCTCGAAATGGTAGTGCCTGTTGTTGTAACTGAACTCAAGGTTCTTGGTAGTGTACTCCGCAGCTGTGAAATCGGGCATCTGCGTGATACGGTAAGAGAAGGCCGTTGTGGCTCCAGGAACATCTACCGTTACCGGTACTACAGGATACTTCTCAATATCGATGGCCACATAGTCGTGTATGTTGAGGCATACATACTGGCGGCCCTCGCTCATATAATATGGTATGTTGTAAATGTTGTCGTTGCTGAGCACATAGAACAGCAGCCGGTTGTCGGCAATACCCAGGCGTGCGTCATAACCGCTCTTGCTAAGCAGGAACCATTTGTACAGTGTATAGCGCTCGTAGTTATCTGCCTTCGGACTGATCTGCTGTGCCGTTTTGCGAATGAGCTGGTAGTATATCCAGTCGTTCAGCTTGTGGCTGTCGCGAAAGGCAGTGATGGCTGATATGGTTGGCTGGTAGTTGCCGGCAGCCAGTTCAGTATAGAAAGCCTGCACACGTTCCTGCGTAGGCACCTTGTCGAAGGAGCGGATAATGGAGGCATCGACAGGAACAGAAACGGTATCGCCACAAAACTCGAACTTCAGGTTTTGAATCCGCTCGCGGGCTGCAGCCGTTTTCGACACCACCCCCAAAAACACAAGCACCAATATTGTTATCGTACACCTCATGGCTTTGATACCTCCGAACTGAAGTTACGGAAACTTAACAATTAGGTAATATTATTTTTTTGACAAAGTCGTGAATTGTACAGTAGGTGGGGCTGGGGGATTGTCGTAAATTAGGGATATGAAATTGTGAGTATGAACCGCCAGATCCTTCACCTAGTATTCTTAGTATGGATGTGCTTGTTATCTTCCGCTTGCAAAAATCCATACAGCGACATCTCGTTGACACCAGACGAAAGTGGAATACCGCCCAAGACAGCCACGGGCGAAGACATAATGGTATGCATGATCAACGCCAACACGGACCTTGAAATATACCGCGAGCAAAGCGAGTTCCTGTTTAGTAGCGACGACATATGGGCCGACAGGCTGTACACCAGCAACATTCCCGTCATCAAGATCGCAGCGAGGCAGCGGCCCAAAGACGATCCCTCGCGTGAGACACACGTTAGCCTTAGCATGCGCATAGAAGACCCGCAGGTCAACGTGGCCTATGGCGTATACGCCACTTACGCAGGCCCCCGCGGCAGCTACATAGCCGATAATACCACCGCTATACTCCGCTTCTCCCGCATCGATAGTGTGGTAGCTTCCGGAGAATTCAGCTTCATCGGGATCAGTAACACCAGCGACTCATTGCGCATTAGCGGGTACTTCGATATCCCGTTCCTGGTTAAATAACTACTGGCCTGAGCGTCCCACTCAGACCTACGACTATTAAAGCGTCCGCTTTTGACCACCAGCACTTTAACCAAAAGTGCTAAATTAGCGCCATGAGGTTCCGTCTCCGCCAAGTGTTGCTGCTATTGCTCCCTGTTTTCTTGTCATCTTGTAATGTTGGTGAATCTACCACCCCCGAAACTACCCCCACCTACCCCGCCAGGACCCGCGATGGCAAGGACTTCATGGTATGCATAGTGAAAACGGACCTAAAAAACGAAGGACTTCGCGAGAAACGCGGAATGTTGTTCAATGGCGAAGAAGTAGAAGCCACCTATGTGCCCTCCTCTCACAAGATCCTGTTATCGGCACAGCGGGATATCGAGTATGACCTTGAAACAGAAATTGAACTCGTGGTAAATGTGCAAAACCCAAAGCCCAATGTGGCCTATAATGTATATGCCGATTACAATGGTTGGGGCGAGACCTTTGTTGCCGATCAAAGCCGGTCAACCATACGCTTCTCCCGCATCGACACCCTGGTAGCCGCCGGCGAATTCGCCTTTACAGCCGTCGACATGGCAAAATCCGATACCGTTCGTTTGGTAGGGTATTTCGATATTCCGTTTAGCAAGTAGTAACCCCAATCTCAAAAACAGTAAATTAGCAGTATGAGGTGCGCACCCTTATACCTTCTATTGCTGTGTTTATTGTCGTCGTGCCAGGGCAACACCGAGTGGGGAGCTGTTCCTGAAGACAAAAGTATTCCTCCAAGAACTCAGGGCGGTGCCGATATATTGGTAGCCAGGTTAGACAAACAGGCCTTCAATCCCGAAGTATATCGTGAAGTGGTCTCGGGACTATTTGATGATGAGGACGTGATCCTGCGCCGCAGTAAATTCATATTGCCGGGCAACGGGGACAGCATGGGCTACATGATATTGACAGACCGCCACCCAGGAGGTTCAATATCTACATCTATCCTGATGGAACTGAGAGTGGATAAACCGGAACTGAATACAGCTTACAGATTGGCGCCAGAATCAAGATATACTGTACATAGCATTTCTGCCCCAACAAAACAATACATGGTAGATACCAATGCATCAATGATCCGGTTCTTGCGTTTGGACGACACGATCGCAGCAGGTGAATTTGCCTTCATAGCCATTGAACTGACAAAAGAAACCGATACCGTACGCATGGTTGGCTACTTCGATATTCCATTTAGCGAGTTGTAACCCTAATACTGGTCTGAGCGTCCCGCTCAGACCCATCATAACCAAAGCGTCCGCTTTCCCCCTCAAATAATATGCACTGTCATTTTCCCGTTAACAAGGGAAAGTATTATATTACAACGACCGTTTCGGCACAGCGTTTGTGCCACCTGGTTGGTTGGTTGACCATAAAACCATTTGCCTATAACTATGCGACTACGTTTGTTTCTTCCTGTTGCCTGCCTGGCTGCTATGCTCGGCGCCTGCGACAATGACAACAACCCAATGCTGGTGCCCAAGGGCTCACCCAGCTTTTTCAGGAACGACCTGAACCAAACTTCCTATGTCAACATACTGTACACGCCCAACCAGCCCGGTATCAACTTCACCAAGCTATCGCTACTGCGGCAGATAACCGTACCCGCCGGCGCCACAGTGCCATTGGGCGACTCGCTGCTGCAGACAGACAAACCTTATATACTGGACTGGCACAGTGCCGACTATACCTATAGCAACTTCCTGCTGCGCCTGCCGCAGAGCTACAAACCATTCAACTACTACCCGCTGCAAAGCGATAGCACAGTGATACTGAATGGCAAAGCCAGTCCCGCGCGACTGTATTGCGTTGGCATCGATGGCAAGGCCACTCACTGGAAATCGGTTGGCGCCTACAATGCTAATGGCGTTTCGGTATGGGATACGTTGAAAGGCAGGAAACACCACTCAGTGTACATGGACCTGATGGGCCTGTATATCGATACGATGCGTACAGACCCGGCATTCCCGCCAACTAAAGGCGATGTGATGCAAACTAACTTTTATGTATCAGACAGCTCCAGGCTGCTAATAAATGCCAACGGCTGGGTACTGACCAACGACCTGCATCCGCAGGCACCCAGGTCCACAACATCTACCGACACGCTGTACATGATGCACATGATACCTGACGGAAAGGGCAAGTGGATGTTCGAGCCACCGTATATCGAGTTAGTAAAAACCCAGACTATCCCGTTAAAATAAGTTCACTATGCGACTGCTACCCATCATACTGATCATATTAGCTCCCGTCATTTCCCGAGGCCAGGCATTCTGGTTTGGCGCACGCGGCGGTGCGCTGTTCAACAACGCTCCTTCGGGCATCCCCGACGACTATTTTAAGAATGTAGAAGGCGGTACAGGCTGGCTGGCCGGCGCTACTGCATCTGTTGAGATAAAGCCATGGTTGCAGATAGGCATTGGTTTCGACCGCGTGGAGCGCAACTTTAGTTACGAGTCGCCACTGAGGTTCAAAAGCGGCGATGCCATCTACAGCAATCGCTACGAGGCTAACAGCCGCGCAACATCAGGATACGTGTTTGCCAATTATCGCTACGCGATGAAACGTTCGTTCGCTTATGCCGGGCTGCACTTTGGCGACTACCAGGCGCTAGGCGACCCCATCACTGCCTACCGTTCCGACAAGCCAGACAGTGGTTTCCATGCGGGTTCCAGCGGATTTTCTCCCGGTCCGTTTATGGGTGCGCAGGCTGGCTATGGCTACTGCCTTGGTAGCAGCTGGTACCTACAGGCAGAAGTAGCAGCACGCTACAGGCCACAAGCTGGCATGTTTGTTTTGACCGAAAATGCAAAGGGCCAGATAGACCATGTAGGCCGCAATACCTCGTTCATGTATTATCCTGTGGTGCTGTCCATCAACTACAGGCTCCACACCGGACGCCATAAACCTATCGACATACCTAAGGCCGAAACACCTGAAGAAGAACCAGAAACGAAAGAAGAGCAATAACTTACAACCAATTATGAGAAATGTTTTGTTGATAGTACTGGTAACTGTTTCGCTGGCAGCGTGTAAGAAAGAATATTGCTGGCAGTGCGAAACCGATATCACCACGATGGTGGTCACGTCAAACCACGATACTACACGCATCTACGATTCCAAATCAGACCTGCTTTGCAACCGCACTGAAAAACAGATAAAAAACGAGGAAGAAAAGAACAGCTCTGAAACGGTGACCCAGGACGCGGGCCAAAGCATCTATAAGAAATTCAAAATGACCTGTAAGAAGTAATATTAGCTGATAAGAGAGGGATCAGACAATATTCAACCCATGCGGAACGTTCTCTTACTCATAACCGCTACGCTGCTATTGACAGCCTGCGAGAAAAAATACTGCTGGAACTGTGAGCTGAGAACGACCACGCTTCTCATTTCGAACAAGAACGACACGGTACTGACGACCCAGGCACAGACCGAGGAAGTTTGCCACAAGAGTGAGCGTGAGATAAACATCGTGCAGAACGAACGCACCTACCAAAAGGAAACCGAAGACCAGGGCATTAAGACGCGCAAGCTCTATATGTACAGCTGCAACAAACAGTGACCTAAAAACTACTTCTATAATTGACGAAAACCGGCAGGCAGTACGCCTGCCGGTTTTGTTTTTCCTACCCAACCTACAGGCCACCCAAGGACTTCCCATAAGACTTCTTCTACCTCCAAATGGTGGCACTAACCGTTTTGTTATCAGCTCGTTAACGGATGTTATCACTTAGGCTTTTCACGGGCAAATTGCCAATTTCGCGCACCGAATTTGCGTAATATTATTACGCACCCACATATTTAAACTCCTTAATAACACAAATACCAAGACGAAAATGAGATCCCTTTACAAACTCTTGCTGGCAACATTCATTGCCTCACTATCGATGTTTGCCCCGCCGGCAAATGCACAGACCTATTGCCCGGGTGCAAACTTCTCAGGCAATATCCTGGCGGGCTCGTTACTTACTGACGGCGACTATACTACGGCAGGCAGTATGACAACCAATGGAGGACAGGTAACGTTCACCTGGAGTAATAGAGTAGTAATAAGCAAGGTTGCTTTCCACTATGGCAGCGTGCCGATGACCGGCTGCAACGTAGACTACTGGAATGGTTCTTCGTGGGTCAATATCACCCATGTTACCGCTTCCAACACAACGGCCGATTCCGTTAGTTTCACCCCTGTCACAACTACTCAGCTCAGGTTCAGTAGTGTAACCGGAGCATCGGCCCCTAACTTCAAAGAGTTACGACCGTTCTCGCCTATATACGGCATCGATCCTACTACTTGTGGCGGCGTGGGTAGCATGAAGTTCCCCGGACTTAGCCCCAACACCAGTTATAGCGTGCACTTTACCGGCGATGCCTCAGGCTCTCCGCAGTTTATATCGACCGATGCCAGCGGTGTGCTGACCATCGTGAGCAACCCCGGCATCAACAGCAATCTGACGGCAGGAACCTATTCAAACTTCTATTGTTTCGACGGTCCTTCTGATCCCATTACTTTTTCAGGAAATGTTGTTTTAAGTAATCCTCCTGCGCCAATAGCATACACGGTATCTGGAAGCGGCTCCTATTGCTCCAGCGGTTCGGGACTAGCGGTGTTTCTGTCCAACTCTCAAACCGGCGTCAATTACCAACTGAAGTTAGATGGCGTTAATACAGGTTCTGCAGTGGCAGGTTCTACCGGTAACTTCATCAACTTTGGCCTCAAAACAGCTGGTGTTTACACCGTTGTAGCCACCGATGCGACAACCACTTGCTCGGCCAGCATGACCAGCAGTGCGACTATAACCGCCAATCCATCGCCTACTATTACACTGGGTGCAGATCCAACTGTCATACAAGGCAACACCAACGCACAGCTCTTTTATTCAGCTACTACTGGTAGTCCAACCGCGTATTCTATTACATGGTCGGCAGCCGGGCTAGCCGCGGGTTTCACAAATGTCCCTTACGGCACTTCGCTCACGTCTACATCTCTCAACATAGCAATTCCGGCAGCCGCACCTGTGGGCAGCTATACCGGTACCATGCGCGTGGCGAATGGCAGCTGCGAGAGCGCCGACCAGAATTTTACCATTAACATCGTCGCCAACTCGATCCCATCGTTTATCAGCGGCGCTACTACAACTTTGGCGGTATGTAAAGATGCCGGTCCTACAAGCATCGGCAGCCAACTAGCGGTGAATGACCTGAATACCGCGCAGTCGCTATATTTTTCATTCCCATCTCTGCCCGCCCATGGTGGTTTAGGCGCCTCAATTTACGGCACCGCGACAAACGGAGGCATTCTTACGCCAGCCTTTATCGAGTATACACCCACACCAGGCTATACTGGTCCAGATGCATTTACTGTAGTAGTAAACGACGGTCTGGCTACGGATACCATAACAGTAAACGTTACAGTCAATAACTCACCAACAGCTTTCAACGTGATTGGCGGAGGCGCCTATTGCGCCGGTGGTTCTGGTGTTGTTGTAGGTTTGTCTAACTCTACTACCGACGTTAGCTACCAACTGAAAGTAGACGGCCTGGATGTTGGCAGCCCTGTTGCCGGCTCCACCGGTCTTGGTATCAACTTCGGCCCAAAAACTGCGGCGGGTAACTATACGGTTGTAGCTACTAATAATACCACGAATTGCACGGCAACTATGACCGGCAGTGTGAACGTAACCGTAAATCCTGTGCCAACCATTACACTCGGCACAAGCCCTACTATAAATGGAGGAACCACAGCCAATCTTCCTTATACTGCAACAACAGGCTCGCCTACTACTTATACTATAACTTACGATGCTACTGCGCTGGGCGCAGGCTTTGCAAACGTAAGCGCTACGTCCCTGCCTTCATCTCCTATAACGCTTACATTACCTACGCCTGTAGCTGCTGCTACCTATAACGGTAACATCCGCGTAAGCGACGGAACATGTCAAAGCACTTTAGTGCCCTTTAGCGTTACCGTAACCAACAGCGCACCATCATTTACAGGCGGTGCCACACAAACACTTCTCGCCTGCCAGGATCTACCCAATTATATCATGAATTCGCAGATGAGGGTAGATGATGCAGACGCTGGTCAAACGCTGACATGGAGTGTGGTTTCTGCTCCTGCACATGGTACTGCAAATGCAACCTACACCACTACGTCTACGGGATCTACCATTACGCCTACCGGGCTGACATATACACCTGATGCCGGGTATTCAGGCAGCGACGTGTTCACCGTTCAAGTATCAGACGGCACAGCCACGGCCACAACTACCATCAATGTAACTGTAAGGCCGGCACCTGCCGCAGACCCTGTTTCTGACCAGACAGTGTGCAACAACAGCGCTACTACTGCTATAACATTCAGCAACCCACTGGGAGCCGCTACCTATTTCTGGGCAGCATCTCCCGCTATCGGCCTGGCTGCCAACGGCACAGGCAATATACCTTCATTTACAGCAACCAACACAGGCACCACGCCGGTTACAGGTTTTATGGCGGTAACACCGCTTTACGGCAATGGATGTTCTGGCTTGAGTAGATCATTTAAGATCATAGTTAACCCGACGCCTACTGTAAACGCAGTATCTAACCAGACACTGTGCCACATGGCTACTACTACTGCTGTTAACTTCAGCGGTGCAGTGAGCGGCACTACCTACAACTGGACCAACAGCAACAACTTTATCAGCCTGGCGCCTGTGGGCACTGGTAATATCAATGCATTTACCATTACCAATACAGCAAGCAGCCCGGTAACTGCTACTATTACAGTAACACCAACCAAGAGCGGTTGCACCGGTACGGCTGGCAGCTTTAGCTTCACAGTAAACCCGCAACCTATTACCAACACAAGCTCTATACCTGACCAGGCACTGTGCCACAACGGTACATCTACAGCTGTAAGCTTTACAGGTTATGTACCGGGCGCTACTTACAACTGGACCAACGACAATACATCTATCGGCCTGGGAGCAAGCGGTACGGGTGACATCGCGTCATTTACGGCTACTAACAGTGGCACTACTGCTGCTGTGGCTACCATAACGGTAACACCAACCAAGAGCGGTTGTACCGGCGCGGCTAAAACGTTCACGATCACAGCTAATCCCACACCTACCGTAAACACAGTCTCTAATCAAACGCTTTGTAACAACGGTTCGACTACTGCTGTGGCTTTTAGCGGCGCAGTAAGCAGCACTACTTACAACTGGACAAACGACAATGCTTCTATCGGCCTGGCAGCAAGCGGAACGGGCGACATCGTGTCTTTTACAGCTACTAACAGCGGTACTACCGCTGCTGTGGCCACCATCACGGTAACACCTACTAAGAACGGCTGTCCCGGTACGGCTAAGACGTTTACGATAACAGCTAACCCAACGCCGACTGTAAATACCGTTTCTAACCAGTCAGTATGTAACAATGGTACAACTACCGCTGTAGCATTCAGCGGCGCAGTAAGCAGCACTACTTACAACTGGACCAATACTAATACTTCAATAGGCCTTGCAGCAAGTGGCACGGGCGACATCGCTTCGTTCACTGCTACTAACAGCGGCACTACTCCTGTAAGTGCAACCATCACGGTAACTCCTACTAAGAATGGTTGTTCCGGTACGGCTAAAACGTTTACGATCACGGTTAATCCAACGCCGACAGTAAATACAATTTCTAACCAGACACTGTGTAACAATGCCTCGACTACTGCTGTAAACTTCAGCGGGGCGGTAAGTGGTACCACTTATAGCTGGGTCAACTCACACACGTCTATCGGGCTTGCAGGTTCCGGCCTGGGCAACATTGCTGCTTTTACAGCTACCAATAGTAACGCTACAGCTGTTACCGCGATGATCACCGTAGTGCCTGCAGCCAATGGTTGTTTAGGATCTTCTAAAAGCTACAGCGTAACAGTAAAACCTACGCCAACTGTAAATACAGTATCTAATCAAACAGTGTGCAACAACACTATTACCGATGCCAGCTTTAGCGGTACCGTTGCCGGCACTACTTACAGCTGGACCAATAACCTCACGTTCATTGGCCTGGCGGCCAGCGGCTCTGGCAGCATAGCGTCATTCACAGCTACCAACACCAGCAACTCGCCTGTAACAGCTACCATCACCGTTACCCCCGCCGCCAATGGTTGCACAGGTATCGCAGGCAATTTCAATATCACGGTAAATCCAACAGCTACTGTCAACACAGTATCTAATCAGCCTGTTTGTAACAATGCCACGACAACTGCAGTAAACTTCACCAGCGGTGTAAGTGGTACTACCTACAGCTGGACCAACACCAATAACACCATCGGTCTGGCAGCTACGGGCGCGGGCAACATTGCTGCCTTCCAGGCTATCAACGCAGGAACTTCACCTGTTGCCGGTACCATCAACGTAATACCGACAGCCAACGGCTGCGCAGGCACGCCGGCCAGCTTCACGTATACAGTGAACCCAACACCAACTGTAGATGCTGTTGCAAGCCAGACATTGTGTAATGATGATGTTACTACAGGTGTCGGCTTTATCGGTGCAGTATCGCCTACTATTTTCAGCTGGACCAACAATACACCTTCTATCGGTCTTGCCGCAATCGGCGCAAACTATATCCCTGGCTTCGTAGCTACCAACGCTACCAGCGCGCCTGTAACGGCAACCATCGATGTAACACCATTGGCGAACGGTTGTGCGGGCACTTCACGTTCATTCGACATCACTGTTAATCCTACGCCTACTGTAAGCAACATTATCAGCCAGGCTGTATGTAATGGCTCAGTGACCAACGATATCGTCTTCACCAGCCCGGTAGCAGGATCTAGCTTTGCATGGGTCAACAACAACACTTCTATTGGCATTGGCGCCAACGGCGTTTGGAACATCGGTCCTTTCACAGCGGTGAACAGTGGCACTGCGCCGGATACCGCTACTATAAGTGTAACGCCAACAGCCAACGGTTGCGTCGGTGTTGTGAAAGATTTCACGATCACCGTAAATCCAACACCGATGCTTACCAGCACACTGACACCTGCTGCTATTTGCGACAACAATGCATTTAATTACACACCGGCATCTGCAACTACCGGCACCACTTTTACGTGGAGCAGGACCGCTACTCCGGGCATCAGCAATGCAGCTGCCAACGGTACCAGCAATCCTGCTGAAACACTGCACAACATTACCGTGAACCCCGTGACCACACAATATGTGTACACACAAACGGCTAATGGTTGCAGCCATTCAGAAAACGTGAACCTGGTAGTGAATCCAACTCCACGCCTCAATAGCCCGTTGACTGCTACACTGTGCAGCGACGAAGAATTCAACTACACACCAACCAGCCTGACCACAGGTACCATCTTCTCGTGGAACAGGACAAACGAAGCAGGCATCACTCCTGCTAATGGTAACGGCAACGGCGCTATCAGTGAAACGCTGACGAACCGCAACAACGGTACAACCACCATTCTTTATGTGTACACCGCTATGGCAAATGGTTGCAGCAACACCGAAAAAGTAACGCTGACAATGCACAACCGTCCGCACGAACCGGTTATAGCTGTTAAAGCGCCCGAACTAGTTTGTGCTAACACTATGTACCAAAACTTTGGTGCGGCTACTGCGGCACCTGCAGGTACTTTCTACACATGGACCGCCGATAACGCGACTATATGGAGCCAGGGCGACGGTCACCAAAATGCACTGGTGAACTTCCCAGCGTCGGGCATCAGCACGGTGACACTAACTACCACATTGTCAGCTACTGGTTGCGATACCAGCACCACTGTAGCGGTACAAACGGGCAGTAGCAAAGCGCAACAGCCTGAGGTGATGTACTACAATGGTCGTTTCGTATGCTTGCAAAACGACATGGATGTGTATATTTGGGGGTACGACGACAAAGGAACCCTGGATTCGACCGTTGTGCCAAAAGAAACGAACCAGGATTACCTGAACCTGAGCCCGGACTTCACTAATAAGTACTACTGGGTGATGACCATGAAAAACGGTTGTGCGCAAAAGACCTATTACAATGCACCAACCAGTGTAGAAAGACCAGTGGCTACCAGGACCGAGATGAGGGTTTATCCAAACCCGGCTACAGAGACAGTAAACTTTGAACTGAGTGCAATGCACGGCGCAGAGATAAGCTTCAGCGTGTACGATGTAACAGGAAAACTGCTGCAAACCGTACCTGCCACAGCGGGAAGAGCACAGGCAAACGTGAGCGCACTGGCGCAGGGTATGTATTCAGTGATCTGCACGGTAGATGGTGCGAAGATCGCAGTAGCTAAATTTGTTAAACAGTAATGAAACACACAATAACTATGAAAAGAACACTCGCAATGCTGTTAATGTGTGCCGCCGCAACCAGCCACGCACAGCAGTTAGAACCAACCGGCCGTTACTACGCCGGCATCAATTTCAAATACGGGCAGATGAAAGAGCGCATGACCATAGCGCCTGCTGTCTCTATATACCCCAACGTGGTAAACTATGACCGTACGCCCACCAACACCGAAAAAGGGAAGGCGTTCGGCTTTGATGCGCAGTTGGGTTATTTCTTCAGCACCGACAAAAAATGGGGTGTAGGTACCGGCCTGGTATACCTGAAAAGTGAAGGCGCAGTGAGCATCGATGCTACGCACTTCGAATACCAGTCTACAGATTTCAAAGGCGATGTTTTCCGCCAGGTGATCACCAGTACTGCGCCTATTCGCGAAGAACTGGAAGTAACCAACATGAGCATCCCCCTTGTGGTTAAATACAGAACCCCGATCTGTGACAAATTTGGCTTCAATGTAGATGCCGGCCTCGTGTACAACGTACGCATGGAAACCAGCTACACCGGCACTGCGGCTTACAACTACGAGGCTATCTATAAGTTTGACAACACCGGTAATGTTGCAGTGTACGACAACAGCCCGGTACCGGATCCAAAAGACTGGCTGATGACCGTACAGAACTACAACGAACACCGGAGCGATGGCAACGTGAACGATTACTTCCAAAAGCTGCAGGACCAGGGCTATAATGTTGGTCTTGGCGAAGCGGCAGGAAAGTCGGGCAAAGTGGAACATCGCAACAATACCACTATTGGCGTATTGCTGCAGCCTTCTTTCAGCTACAAGCTCACAGAAGCTTTTTCGATCAACGTTGGTGGCTATTACATGTTCCAGAAATTCAGGAAAGAAGATAGCCGAATCAGTCGCATGACCGACAAGCTGAATGAATACAATTCATTGCTGGACAATGCATCGCGCAGGCGCCAGTACAACACCGGTTTGACAGTAGGCCTTAGCCTGTGTTTCTAAACAGGTGAACATAACCACAAAAAGGGTGCTCTTGCGGCACCCTTTTTTTATTTCCCGACGCTGAAGGCATCATTTTTTTGCTGCTTTGCATAAAATCAAAAATCATGAATAAAAACTTCCTCGGCCTCTGCGCACTAACTGTTTCCTTAGCACTGGCCTCTTGCGGTGGCAACGAAAAAGAAGAAAAAATAGACGCCGCCAATGTTCCGCCTGCAGTGATGACTGCATTTAGCAATAAGTATCCCGGCGCTGCGGATGCCAAATGGGAGAAAGAGAATGAGAACGGCAAGATAGAATACGAAGTAGAGTTCAAACACGACGGCAAAACCAAACACGCCGAGTATGAAGAAAGCGGTGGCGTGGTAGAAGAAGACTAGTACTATCATTTAAGAGAGATACAAACACGGATGCGCCTGCTTTCCCAGCAGGCGCATTCTTCGTTATACACTCAAGCTCAGCCTTGCGGGGGCATCTTTTTTATGCCCGGTTAGTTGTCTCAAACAACAAACTTATGAGCAAGAACCTACTAAGTATTGCCGCCCTTGCATTTTCGCTGTTTGTATCTGCCTGTAGCGGTAGCAGCAATGCCATGGCCGACAGGGAGCCCATAACATCGGCAGATGTGCCTGTGGCTGTGCTATCGGCCTTTAATGCCAAATACCCTGATGCGGTTGATGTAACATGGGGAAAAGGCACCAACTCTGGCGCAACAGAGTACAAGGCAGCCTTTATGCAGGATGGCAAACAGAAACATGCCGAATACCGGGAACGCCAGGGCGTGGTAGTGGAAGACTAGCGTGTGTTTCGGGAGCTGGTGCAATTGCTAAGCTGATGATTACCAGCCAAACCCAGCCTTCCGAAGGCATCCTTTTTATTACTCTTGGTTCAACTTAAAACACGGAGTTTATGAAAAACTTTCTGATCTTCTCTGCATTGGTATCTTCATTGTTGGTAGCGGGTTGCGGCGAAAGCGCCAGCACTACCCACAAGAAAGATATAGCTGCAGCAGATGTGCCTGCCAACGTGATGTCTACTTTCTCCGCCAGCTATCCTAACGCGATGGATGTGCGCTGGGAAAAAGAAAACCACGATGGCATGTTCGAGTACGAAGCGACCTTCAAGAACGAAGATCATAAGATGACGGTAGAGTACGACGAATCAGGCAACCTGATAAAAGAGCATTAAGCCTGTCCTTTAAGCTGGGCTGCCATACGGGCGCGTCTGCGGGCTTTTAGCAACAGGCGCATCCGGTGGCTCGTCCACCGTTGTTCTACCCATTGCGCAAGTGTGCTACCCGTTGCAGTAACAGGTGCGGTCCACCAGGGCGCATCGGCTAGCAAGGTGAATACAATACCGGCAAAGGCGCCGCCTGCGCCGGCTATCCATAAGCGTGCGCGCGGTTTGGTGAGGAGATGAGTGAATCTGGCTTTCATGGACGTGGTGTATTTAAAAAAGAGGTTTACTAAAGTTAAGAAATGTTTTGATATATGGCCCAGCAGCAAGGCGGCCCGGTTATGCTTAACGATAACTTAAAATGCCCTGCTGCTGTGCTCCAATCCAGGTGGGATCGATAATTTCAGCGTGTGGACACAAAAAAAACGTGAGCGATGACTAGTGAGCAAGGGCAGGATTATTACGTGCCAAAACCCGATACAAGATGCAAGCTTTTTTTAGCAGGCGACAAAGACCAGCACATAGGCTGGGTAGAAGTATACAATGGCGTGAACGTCGTTGAGTACATCGTGGACAGAAACACTATTGAGTCCAGCCGGGGAGCGCTATTAATACTATCCCTCGGCGACAGCCTGAAAAAGGACGAGTACTTTGGCGCCTTCGATGTGAGCAAACACAAGCTGCCGTACTAAGGCAAAAAGCGCCAGGCAGCACCACCATCCTGCATGCAGCAGGTAGTAAAACCTGTGTGCAAAACGTTAAGGGAATTTTAGCATATATATGACCCTTAGCGAGCTGAAAATCTTACGTTTAATGATAAAATAATTATAAGCCGCTTGCGCTCCAAATGCAGTAGAATCAATAACTTCAGGGTATTCACTTAAAAATTTATTGGGAGAGATGATGGAGATGGAACTACCGCAACTGCCGCCGCACTCATACGTGCCGGTACCAGACACAAGAAGCAAACTTTTTCTTGCGGGTGACAAAGACCAGCACATCGGCTGGGTAGAAGTGTACAACGGTGTGAACGTGATAGAATACATCGTTGACCGGAAGAAAATAGAATCGAGCAGGGGGCCGCTGCTTATTCTGCCGATAGGCGACATTCTGAAAGAAGAATGCTTTGGCGCCTTCGATATGGCCAAGCATAAATTACCCTACTAAAGATCAGAGCAATTGAAATAATAGCGTCGGCCGCCCACAGCCGGCCGGCGCTTATTTTTGCTTCAGTCTGTCAGCCAATAATTGGAATTAGCAAAAGTGCATTTGAGCAACTCGCATTACGGCAATAACGTATGCAGCTTTACGCGCGTTAATGCATGGCAGCGACTGACCAATTGCATTTGACACAAAAGATCCGCTGAAACGCTCGCGTTTGTGTGAAGATCTGGGATTTTATTTTACCAGCTCAGTTTTGATATTCGTTTCGTCAAAAACACGCATGGCTCGCCAGTCAACCAGGTAAAGTTTTTCCTCCGCCAAAAGTTCGGAAAGTTTGCCGGTTGCTGTTTTCAAATCCTGCTCACTTTCAGCAGAATAAATGCCGAGGACTTTTACCTGATTGTTATCAAGAACTCCGTAGTAATTTACTCCATTCAAATTGAAGTAGAAACCACCCTTCACCTGCCCCGGATTATTATCAAACCCAAGTCCGTGCAACATTATTGGCTTTGTTGTTAAATAGGATGTAAGTTTAGAAAATTCAACAGAAAGAGGTTGGGTTATTAAATCTCTGACGGCGACGCTTTTATATCCGACCTGACTTTCTCCTTTCACAGATTGGTTTTCTACAATGTCTTTAATTTTCTCAACCTCTTTGTCTATTAACTCTCTTTGATTTTTTGAAATAAATTCAACTTGTCTC
This sequence comes from Polluticoccus soli, assembly GCF_029269745.1. Classification (NCBI taxonomy): domain Bacteria; kingdom Pseudomonadati; phylum Bacteroidota; class Chitinophagia; order Chitinophagales; family Chitinophagaceae; genus Polluticoccus; species Polluticoccus soli. The sequence goes on from NZ_JARJHT010000003.1 coordinate 334,306, forward strand.
CATTCATCTTCGTGAAAAAAAGCACAAGTGTCGGTTTTTTCTACAAAATCGGGAAGTGCATCGTTAATAGTCGGCGTAGTATATAACAGGTTATTTAAATCAATTGTTTGCATTTCTGTTGTAGCGTTTAGTGTAGTTTGAGTTGTGGTTTTATTATCTCCGCAACTGAAGAGTCCAAGAACTCCTAAAAGAAATCCCGTAAACAAAGTCCGCGTTTTCATAGATTTTTAATGCGTGTAATAGTACAATATTAGTATTCTGTAACATAGTTGTATGTGGGTATGCAAATTGCAAAGCCATAAAGCAGGTACGCCATACAATATATCGCCGGCGCTTATTTTTGCTTCAGCTTGCCGCGTATCTTCTGCTGGTGCATAGCGCCCCAGTCTGCCAGTGCACGTATCACATCATTCAGCGTGTTTGAATATTCAGTAGCCTCGTACTCTACGCTTACGGGTGTGCTGTCGTACACGTGCCTCACCACAAAGCCATTCAGCTCCAGGTCTTTTAGTTCTGCCGATAGCACCTTGGCCGATATACCTTTTATAGCCCGCTGCAGATCGCCAAAACGCTTGGCCCCGCCTTTCAGCGCTACGATGATGCGCAGCTTCCATTTGCCGTGTATCACAAACAAGGCATCATCCATCGCCGCCAGCGATCGCATGCATTCTTCGCGCGATATATGCGCGGGCATTTTTATTGTCTTTGCCATAGTCAGTTACCCGAAGGTAACCAGTTACCAACGGGTAACTAGTTACTTTTAGTAAGTAAAGGTACCGAAATTTGCATCAACAAACAAAACAGAACAAACAATGCAAACAAGGACAAGAAAGATCGTCAACACCATCGCAGCCATTATACCTGCGGCTATGGTCATCATGAGTGGATTTATGAAATTCAACCCACCTGCCGATATGCTGGCCGGCTTCGAGAAAATGGGCATCGCCAAACACATGCCTATGCTGGGCATCATGGAGCTTAGCTTCAGCGTACTCTTCCTCTACCCGCGCACCATGAGGCTGGGCTTCATACTGCTGTCGTGCTACTTTGCAGGTGCGCTGGCTACCGAGCTGTCGTATGGCCTGCCGTTTAACGCGCTGCTGCCTATGGGCCTGGTATGGATCGGCACCTTCGTCCGCGACAGGGAGTTGTTCCTATCCTTCCTGCAAAAACCGTCGGTTGCAAGGGCATAGTTATTTCATCAAACGACAAACAGTAAGAAGAAGTTTATGCTGAACCTGAAGATAATTGTAGCCAGCACACGCCCCGGCAGGCAGGGGCCGGTAATAGCCGAATGGGTAAACGAAACAGTAAAACAACACGGAGGTTTTGATGTAGAGGTATTAGACCTTGCCGTCATCAACCTGCCCATGATGGACGAGCCCCACCACCCGCGCATGCAGATGTACACACAGGAGCATACAAAACAGTGGAGCAAGACCATAGACCATGCTGATGCCTTCATCATAGTGACGCCGGAGTACAACCACGGCTACCCCGCCCCACTCAAAAATGCGCTCGACCATCTGTATAAAGAATGGCATTACAAGCCCGTAGGTTTTGTAAGCTATGGCGGACTGTCGGGCGGTACGCGATCGGTACAGCAGCTGATACAGGTAGTGACAGCGCAGAAGATGATCCCTCTGGTAGAAGCAGTGAACATACCGTTCTTCAGCAAGCATATAACCGACGAGGAGAACTTTATGAGCAATGATGTACTGGACAAGTCGGCAAACGCGATGCTGACCGAATTGGCACGCTGGGCAGAAGCCTTGAAACCAATGAGAAACAAATAGCGGTATTATCACTTAAAGAGGGAACAATATTTATGAAGGCATAGGTAAACTATGCCTTCATGAATAATACCAGTGGCCCCATACTACTGATAGACGATGACCTGGAAGAACAGGAAATGCTGGAGACCGCGTTTCGTGAAATTGGGATGGACAATAAGATCCTGTTCTTCAAGAATGGACTGGAAGCAATGGACCACCTGCTGAGTGCCACAGAAAAACCCTTCCTGATATTGTGCGACATGAACATGCCCGTAATGGATGGCCTCACCCTGCGCGACAACATCAACAGCAACGATATACTGCGTAAAAAAAGCATCCCTTTTATCTTCTACAGCACTACAGCCCGACCTGAAGAGGTAGAGAAAGCCTATGAGCTTGCCGTGCAGGGCTTTTTTGAGAAACACTTCGCCTACCAGGAAATGTGCAACGACCTGAGAAGGATATGCGGATATTGGGCCAGCTGTATCCGCCCAACTGATTAATGTACGTACCTTTATTACAAACATACCCCCTATGTACGCCTACGATACTCTGAGCGAAGCAGTCAATGACATGAGGAAACGCGGTTACAAAGAAGATTTTAACCTGGAACCGAATTGCATTAGCTGCGCGCAGCTCGATCTGCAACTGCACCCCGAACATTTTACGGTAGAAGAATTTTACCGCTTCGAGGGCATCTCCAACCCCGATGACAACAGCATTGTGTACGGCATCACCTCCAAAGACGGCGTGATGGGCATACTGGTAGATGGTTACGGCATCTATTCCGAAAGCCTGACCGATGACATGATCAGCAAACTACGCATGCACCCGGAATAAACCGGCAGTTAATTTCCGTATTTCTACGCTAGCGCGCGAATAGGGGTAAAACTAACTTGCAGCGTTATTACTGCATGGTGAACCGTCGCGAGATCATAGCATACATCCTGGTACTGGCGCTGCTGATAGGCAGCTATTTTTACGTGCGCAGCCTACAACCCCAGGAAGAACTGCAACTGACGGGACAGCCGGCAGCTGCCAGGTAACAAAATGCCCGCTTACTGGCATTAGTTTTACGTCATCCACCATACGGAACTAAACTTTCCATTTATGCTCAAGCGTGTAGGCGGATGGAATTATGCAGGGATAGTGATCATTGCCGGTGTTATGGGCTCTTACAGCTGGTATACGCTGCTAAAACCCGATGAGCTGAAACAGCTGCATGAGCAATGGGGCGCCAACTTCCTGATGAGGCAGGCGGCATTTACTTTCTACAGCTTTATGGCCTTGTGCATCCTGCTGCTCATCAATGTCCTCTACGATCTGAAGAGATACGGCGAGGTCAACTGGCGCAAGCTGGTAGATATCATCTTGTTCGGTATGATAGTCTGCTTTGCGGTGACACTGTTGGGTAATCTATGGCTGATGACCAGGTAACTATTTCTTCTTCGCCTTTTTCAGTGCTGCTTTTTCTTTATCCTGGTCTATCCGGTATTTCACAATGTTCTTCACCAGTGTTTTGGGTATCGGTTTATCCAGCGGGAACTGGATGGCGCCCTTTGATGTTTTGTATTTGGTGAGTTCGTCTTTGAACACCACCATGGGGCTGGCGGTCGGATAAAAACCGATGTGCCCTTTGTAGGCTGCAAAATACACCAGCACACTATTCAGCTTATACGCCGGCATATTGTAGCTGATCACCTCCTCGGCCTGTGGTACCGCGGCTTTGATAATGCTGCGTATCTCCTCTGCACGCTCCAGCGCCTGTTCGGGTACTGTGCGCATATATTCGTCTACAGTTTTGAATTTCAGGGATGTTTCCATTGCGAAGATTTCATTAAAACTACTTAATCTTTCAATTGCTACCCCCGTCAAATGTAGGGGGCATTTTGTTACAAATGACTCTTGTTACGGTTTATCATCCACCGTAGCTTTGTATTGCTTCATTTACCTACAATAAACACGAACCAGCGATTGGGTCGTGAAACACGAAAAGAATAGGTTGTAAATTGACAGATCGGGCAGGACTCTTCCTGCCTTTTGTCATTCATACGCTCAAAACTGCGTTAAGGGCACTTAAAGCTACTGCATTTTGTACCCTGACGGCCAACGGCCCCTCCCGAAATTGCCGTCTATTTGTTTTTAACCTCTTTAACCTATTTGAACCTATGAGCAAATTTTCTACCCTCTTTTTTATTGCCCTTATGCTTAGCGCCCATGCGTTTGCGCAAGACTGGGCAGCCTTACCGCTCACACAGCTCTACCGGCAAATACCGGGCACGCGCACGTTCACATTTGCTTTCGAAAACATAGACAATACAGGCATCAGTCCCTACACCATAGGATGGCAACAAGACAATGGCCCCATACATTCATTGTCTAAACTGGCTAGCAATACTTATTGGACCAGTGGCGGCGGATTGATCGCAGACCCAACCATGACGGTAACTTTCCCCACCACAGGCGTATATAAGCTAAAAGCCTGGGTCAAAGTGCCCAACGATCTAAATCCTGCAAATGATACCATAACTGCAAACATTACGGTGTACGAGGCTTTGCCGAAGAAAAATGTTGTACTGGAGATCTACAAACACCTTACTTGCGGCCCTTGCTATGCCATAGCACAGTATGCCGATACCTGCATTGCCAAAAACGATGCATATTCCCTTGTCAGTATCTATGCAGGGATTACTGAACCTTTTGCCATCCCTGAGGGTGTAGAAGCCGACGATGCCCTGGTGGGCGGTACGCATCCGGGGCCGGTATTTGACAGGTATAAGTTCAACTTTTTCAAATCGTTCAGGGCCAGTTATTATGCCACTCCTTTCTCCATAGATGGCTATGGTGAGCGCGAACGCTATTTTGAAAGGGTGCAGGTATATTTCAAATCGGTAAACTACAACAGCGCCACTCGAGAGCTAAAGATGAAACTGGCTGCAAAAGCATGGGTAGGTTTCTCTGAAGAACTCCGTTTTAATGTGTACCTGACAGAAGACTCCGTAAAAGGTTACCAGGCTGCCGCGCCCGACCCTGCTAATTACTATCACAACCACGTGCTGCGCGCCATGTTGGGCGGCGCCTGGGGAAAAGCAGGCAGCATCCCTTCTTCTATGAGCAAAAATGATGAGGCTGAATATGATTTCACTTACACCGTTCCTTCTAACTACAACACCTCCAAAATGCACCTGATAGCGCTGGTGCAGGCCTATGATCAAAACATAATCGGGAGGCGCATCGTAAACTCTGAGCATAAGACCTTTGCTGAAGCACTCGATATAAAAGACGCAACTCCTGCGGCCAACTTGCAATTCAATGTATACCCTAACCCCGCAACCGATGTATTGAAAATTTCTTTCGGCACTGCATTGCCAAAACCTGTGGAACTAACCCTGGAGGACATCGCAGGCAGAGTATACGGCACACAACAAGTGCAAGCCGATGCAGAACTGAACCTACAACACCTGGCACCCGGCACTTACCTGCTGCGCATAGACGATGGGCAGGTAGTACATACACACAATGTCATAAAACAATAAAATCTGTTAAATCATCTGGAAGCCCGGCGCTAAAAGCCGGGGCTTCGCGTTTTTAGCTACTTTAGTTTCATGCGTTATGCTCTATTACTCTTCGTTCTGCTGCATGGTTTTGTAGCAACCGCCACCCAGGACTCGTATCCTGGTGTGAAATTGGTGCACAAACGTTTCCGTTTTGGTAATTGCAAGTGTTATTCCAACTGGCTCGAGGTACAGAGCTATAACAAAACCGCCACCGACTCGATCAATTCAACCATCCGGAGGGAACTGCAGGCTTTCCGGTATTTTCCCGACAGTGCACAATGCTGCGGTCCATGGAATCACAATGACATTTATGAGCGCATGCACGGGGTCAAAATGCAAACCTCATTGATATTAAGTTTTCTGTACACTCAGTCGGGACACACAGATGGAACAAAGATGCCTCGATTGGATATTCTTACACTTAACTTCAACCCGCAAACGGGACAAAGACTACGCATATCGCAAGCTGTATACGCCCATAAAAAAGCATCTCTTGACTCTATTATCCTGCAAAGACTTGCCATGGCTTATGGTTGCGAGGTCGAAGCGCTGCCGGGATGGCTCACAAGTCAGCTCACGGAACCGGAATTCGTGATTGAAAACTATGGTATAACCCTGCTCTTTACCAACGAAAATGGATTCCATTTTCAACAACCGTGGACATACAAGGAGCTAAGGTGTTATATGCAAACCGAAATCTTGGGCGATCTGCGATATGACTAAAGAGGCCTAACCGCTGCGCGCTCTAACAAGCCAGTAAGTAATGTTAATTTTATATGTACGCTCAGTAACGAAAGCACGGGCCTTCCGTTTTTGCCCCACGCGGAACGATTTTGTTTACAGATGAGATGTGAAAAAGCTGTGGGGGATAGCAATAGGTGTTTCAATGTTTTTTGTGGCTTGCGAGCGCGCAAAGATGCCCCGTGTGCACAATACCTATACTATTGATACGGCATTGCCGGCTGCCATGGGGCCAGACACCACCTTACCGCCGCCCATGCCACCTGACACATTCAAAGGATATAATACAGACTCTACCGCGCAGCTGGCCGATAGCATAGTAAATTTTGCAGAAACGCTGCTGGGCACTCCTTACAGGTATGCTGGTACTAATCCTGCCACAGGCTTTGATTGTTCGGGCTTTATTAACTATGTATTCCTGCACTTCCGCATACCGGTGCCGCGCTCTTCTATCGACTTTGACCACGAGGGAGTAAATGTGCCAGTAGAAAATGCACGACGTGGCGATCTCATCCTTTTTACGGGTACAGATAGTACCGAGCGCGCCATAGGGCATATAGGCATCGTTACCACCAACAGCGCAGAAGAATTACGTTTTATCCATTCAACATCAGGAAAAGCATACAGCGTTACCATCACGCCGCTCAACGAGTATTATAAGCGCAGGTTCGTAAAGATCATACGCGTGCTGCCGTAACTGTCTACCGCACCAGCTTTGCACTACATAGCAGGCCCGTACCGGTCTGCAGATTGGATATGTAATAGCCGAACGAAGCGTTAGTGCCATCAGAGGTCATTGTGCAGCCAGCCTTTTCATAACCGCTGATCTGTTGTTGTTCTTTCATGGTAAATTTTCCGGTACCATCCGCCTTCAGGCCTACAGAAAATGTGCGGTCGGTACCGGTGTACTGTACGGTAATAGAAGTCGCACTGCTACTGGTCACCGACACAGTAACGGGATCATTTCCCGCACAGGTAGAAGTACCATTCCAGCTACCTATGTATTTATCGCGGTACAGCGAATCGCAATGAGCGCCGTAGTAGCCCGTATCGCAAACGCATTTGCCCAGGTGGCAATTGCCATTGTTACAATTGAGGCCGGCACAAAGATCTATCTCGCAATACTTGCCCGTAAAGTTGGTGGGACAGTTGCAGTTACCTGCAAAGCATTTACCGCCATTCAAGCAATTCACATCCTTACAAAGATCCGTTTGGGTTTCGCAAGCTGCACCTTCATAGCCAGTTGGGCACTTGCATAGGCCATCTGTACAAGTACCGCCATTTTTACAAACCACGGTCTCACATTTATCGATGCTTTTGCTGCACGAGCTGTATAGCACTGCAGAGAACATAAGGCAGGTAAGCATCGCGCTGAGCACAATAGAGCTAAGGTGTTTCATAGAAGGGGATTTTTGGGATACTGAAAGATACGACACTGAAGTGCTTTTTCATCGCCGTGTAAAAAACGCCTGAGCTGCAATACGATGGCACGGTGTGTGTGCTATTTTCTATAGCAAATTACCCCTACTATGAAACGGCTCACCCTTACCCTGCCGGCGGTTTTGTATGCCTGCATTTTATTTGCACAATCGCCTGCTGTATTGCAGTCGCAATCTGTATACTGGATCAAAGACGGCAAGTTCACCCTCATCGATACGCTGCGCCACTATCACAGCAACGGGCGCTTTAGCTACGGCGTGCCGGGCGATAATGCCATCTACCCCAATAACGGTGTATACCACGACGACAGTACCGTAAAGCTCGACGCCAAAAAGAATTTTGCCGAACCGGCGCTACGGTACACCCATACGTTCAATAGTGCCGGACAAGTGATCAAGCTGCTGACTGAAACCGCCTGGGGTACCCAGTACACCGAAGCACAAACGACGTGCTACACCTACAATAGCACCGGCATGTTAGAGACCACAACTGTATCAGTGGACGGCGAAGACAACGAAAAGACATCGTACGCCTATTATAACGATGAACTAATTGCCCAACTGTACGAAACGCGAAATACAACCACCAACATTTGGGAGAAGTGGATACTCGACTCTACCATATGCAGCGGGCTGGACTCTGTGCATGTGAATTACATTGCAGGTGCCGGCTCTCCGCTCAAAGAGTTCAACCGTAATAAAATGCGGCTCGATGCGACCCACCGCGTGGCCATAGACTCTTATTTCATTGATAAAAAACTACAGACGGTCACCTGGTCGAAATACGATGCCGCGGGCAGAAGAAGCAGCGACTCTGTAAAAGGATGGGATCCTGTTCTGTTACAGCTGCAACCTGCTTACATGCGTCGCTATCTTTACGACAAGAATGGCAACCTGCTAAGTAAAGCTGACTATAGCTGGGATGTCCTTAACAACAACTACACTTTTACTTCTGTCGACTCTATGACCTATTATGCCAACAACCACCTGGCTACACACCAGCACTACAGCTACATCAATAATGACCTGGTGCCCACAGAAAAAAGCGTATTTGAATATTTCTATTACGGTTTCCCCGCCGGGGTGTACGATGTGAATAGTAACCAGGCCATCAACCTTTATCCCATCCCGGCAGTATCTTACATCAACCTGCAGCTGAACTTCACAAAGCCCGAAACATTTTCGGTAAGGATAATGAGCATGCAGGGACAGGTATTGAGATCGTGGAGTGAGCCGGCACAGCACGCTTATAATAAACAAATACTACTCGATGGCTTTCCGGCAGGCAATTACCAGCTGCAGTTACAAACCACAGCCGGCAATATGGCGAAGCAATTTACCGTGATCCATTGATTCGTTAGTTCAAAACCGCATTTCGTTAAACCAAAGCCGCGTTTCACAAAACGGCGGCTTTTTTTGTACGCTTTTTGCTGAAATTTCGCGCAGCGTGCTATTACGTCATGCAGCCGTCAATATCCCGCGATATGCAAATATTGCCAAAACGCAGATTTACCTTTAAGACAAAGAACAAACCTATGAAAGCTCTGATTACTCTATGCTTCGCAAGCCTGGCCGCAACTACTGCCCTGGCCCAATCTCAACCTACTATGGTATCGCAGGCTCGCTATGTGATATCAGGAGGAAAACCTGCACTACAAGATTCATTGACACATGCTCACAGCAGCGGTAAAGTAAGCTACGGCCTTCCCGAAGTAAAACTCTCTTACAGCCCTAACGATGGTGTATACACTGCATATGAATCTATAAGGGTGTACAAAAGCACAAGTGTGAACCCTCCGGACCTCGTAGATAGAATGACGCGTGGATTTAACAGCTCTGGGCTGCTTTCCGAATACCACGAGTTTGTAAAACCGGCCACTTTGTATAAAGAAGTGTACAAGGAATCGTACCAATACAACGCCAATGATCAGCTCGAAATACAAACGGCAACAAACTTCCTGGAAACCCGCAGGCTGGTATATAGCTATCAGAATAACATCCGGGTTGCCAAACAGTATGAGATCAAAAACGGCACTACATGGAACGTTGAGGGGGTTGATTCGTTCATTGCTGCAGGAACCGATTCGCTTTACTTACGGTACTGGAAATTCAGTCCGCCCAATATGCAGGTGTATGAAAAGCATCGTTACCTGCGCGATGCCAACTTTAGAGTAACTGTAGATTCCTTTTTTGATTACGGCACCTTCAGCCAGGCTACTTTCACCACATACGATGCATTGGGAAAGAAAATACAAGACTCGGTCATCCAGGCATCAGCGCCCACCTACAGGTTGGCCTACCTGTACGACAACAACGGCAACCTGGTCACCAAAACGAAGGGCGTATGGGACAATTCCTCTAATGCTTTTATAGAGTCATTACGTGACTCGTTTACCTACAACGTCGTTGATCAATTGACCAGCGCACGCAATTTTAAACTGGATGCCAACAATGTATGGGTGCCCAATGAAGGCTCTTTCTGGAGATACTATTACTACGGATTCCCTACAGGTATTAGTGAAGTTGAAGATAATAAAGGGCTACGCCTCTACCCCGTACCTGCCACCAGCTACATCAATATCGATATGAGCTTCAGCAAGCCGGAGAAATTCGCGGTAAGGATACTGGATATGCAGGGACGCATCATTCGCCAGTGGGAAGAAACTCCACAAGCTAACTTTAAAAAGAAGATACAACTGGATGGTATGCCTGCAGGCAATTATGTAGTGCAGGTAATGTCGAAGAACAACAATATCACGCGACAGTTTAGCGTTATCAACTAAGTTTGTTTTTTCAATTCCGCCCGGGGGACGTTTCATTCGTTCCCGGGTTTATTTTTATCTTCATGCAATGGTTACCATGATCAGCAAGGATGATTTTATTGCCTTGGTAGAAAGCTATTTTCATTTTCTTACCAGCGAATTTCAGTTTAGCAAGGGAGAAGTGAAAGCAAATGGAAATGCGTACTATTCATTCCAATTTCAGGATAATAAAAAAGTCGTATCAATATCTCATGAAAACATCGGCAACTACTACCAGGTAATAGTTTATCTCTTAGATGACAATGGCTCGTTGCCGAATTATGATGATAAAACAAAAACGCTGCATCTCGATAAATTAAATAAACTCATTCTCCCTAACATCAGCCTTGATCAGATCAAGACGAACAATACGCACTTTTCGACTTTGGTGGCTAATTCGGAGTTAGAACGAAAAATGCTGAAATCAGCTAAGGAACTGCGTCTTTGCCTGCAAAACTTTGACACAGCCGGTTTGAATATTCGTCCACTGGTCTAAGCATCCCGCTTAGACCACAAACAATTGAAGCGTCTGCTTTAACACGCTTATCCTAATCAAATCTTAAAACTCTTCCGTAATGCCACAACTGCCTGATAATACTGCCGGGCTGGCACAGTAGTAGTATATGAAGGCATGGGTAAAGATGAGTGTATGAGAGCGATAGAATGGATAGAGCAGGCAGAAAGGACAGAAAGCAGTGGTAAGTGTCGCTTCGTGCGTCAAAAACTGATAGATGCATTGGAGGCAATGAGTGATGAACAGATAAACACGCTGTGCAGCGATATAACACACTTGCGTGGCGAACCAGCGGGCAACAGCGACGGGGCGGCATCTTCACCAGAAAAATAGTTAGAAAAGCACTCGCCATGAGTACAGGCTTAGTGCCACCGGCCTTAGCAAAGCGTTTGAACCTCAATTCCGATCGTGGGTTCAGCGTTGCGCTGAGGCCGGTTTGTTTTTTCTCCTCATTATGCTGGCATAATACTGGTATAAAAAAACATAAGTAAAGTCACCACCATGAATGCGATAGATTGGATCAGGCAGGCTCAAAAATCTAACAACAAAGGCAAGAGCCGCTTTGTGCGACAAAAATTGATAGACGCATTGGAAACCATGACCGACGAACAACTCAACACGCTGTGCCGCGATATCATGCTCTTCCGTGCCGCCAGCCCCGATGCCACCAGCGACATCCCAAGATCTCCCGACCGCGGGAATGAAATTCCCTAGTGTGTACTCAATATTCTTGCATTAAGCTCCCTGCTGCCGCGCACTACCATCCATCACCGCTTTCATAAAAGCTTCCTTGTAGTTGGTACCGATGGGTATTTCCTGGCCTTCTACCTCTATCACGTTGCCATAGGTGGCCTGTATCTTGTGCACGTTTACTATGTACGAGCGGTGTACCCTGATAAATGTGTCCGCGGGTAGCTCTTCTTCTATTTCTTTAAGCGACATGGAGACGAGCATTTTCTTACCGGGCGTACACACGTTTATGTAGTCTTTATTAGCCTCCACATATAGTATATCATCAAAATTCACCTTCAGCATTTTGGCGTTCTGCTTCAGGAAAATATAGTCGCGCTTTGCAGCGTGGGTCACTACGGGCTCGCTGCCCATGGAGTAGTGATCGTAGATGCGTTGTACCGTTTTCAGAAAACGGTCGAAGGATATTGGCTTGACCAGGTAATCGAGCGCATGCAGTTCAAAAGCATCTACGGCAAACTCGCGGTGAGCGGTAGTAAGCACTACCGGAGGCGGTTCTTTCAGCGAGCGCAGAAAGTCTATGCCGCTGATGACCGGCATGTTGATATCGAGAAACATCACGTCGGGCCTGAAACCTTCGTTGATCAGCTTCAGCGCCTCCAGTGCATTATTGCATTGCACAGGTGCCGCAAAGTTATCCAGTTGCTTCAGGTAGCTTTCAATAATGCTCCGTGCGAGGGGCTCATCATCTACAATAAGGCAAGTCAACGCTCTCATAGGCCGTTAATTTGAAGTTCTGCTATATACCTGTTATCCTCCACCTGCGACTGGAACGAAGACCGACCGGGATAATAATATTCTATCTTCTTCTTCAGTGCCGGCAGGCCAATGCCACCTTTGTTGGCGTTGTTGATTTGTATCTCGTTATCTACCCTGAACTGCAGGTGGCCATCAACGACCGTCAGGCTCACATTGATGTGCGTGTCTTTAATGGCCTGTTGCGTGCCGTGCTTAAAGGCATTCTCTACCAGCGGAAAGAGAATGAACGGCGGAATGTTATAGCCGGGCTTATCTACACTGATATGAAATTGTGTTTTAATGAACTCGCTGCGTATGGCTTCCAGTTCCATAAAGTTCTCCAGCAGTTTTATTTCTTTAGAGAGCGGTACAAACTCCTGGCCACTGTCGTAGAGCGAGTATTTGAGAAAGTCGGACAGGTTGAGGATCATGCTGCCTATTTGCTGCCGTGTGCCATTCAGGGAAATGGCGTAGATATTATTGAGCGTGTTGAGCAGGAAGTGCGGGCTCACCTGGCTTTTTATCAGGTTGAGCTCCAGCTGCATGTTGCGTTCTTTCAGCTCGCGTAGCGCCCTTGTCGACCGCTGCATATCTCTGACTACTTTGCAACCTACGGGCAGAAACATATAAAGCAGGAAGATGAAAGCAGCATGTAGCATATCCACCGCACTCAATATCGTATCGCGGTAGTAAGAACCAAAGTCCTTGGGCACGGGGCCCTGCGATGGCAGGCCTGCTGCAACAAGCTGACACGTGAGCAGGTAATTGAACACACAACCAGCGTGCAGAAACAGCAGGAACACCGCAATGGCGCTGAGGTACATCTTGCCTGTCTCTTTGCCCTGGATATACTTATAGGTAGTGCCGATAAAAAAATAGTACACAGCTACCAGGTACCATGGCGTGCTCCACAACAATAGCTGCGCAGCGTGTGGCCCGCCGGCGCTTACCCTGTAGTGCTCATAGCTGGCAGACGCGAAGAAGCCCAGGTAGAGTATCCAGAACAGGATATGCAGCAACACCCTTTGGCGCGTTGCGCTATAGCTTCTGTCCCACCAGTTGGTCAGTTTTGTGCCCATGAGCTTGTAAAGCGATCAGTTCTAATAGTTCGAAGTTAGCGTAAAGCCCGTTTCTAAAATGGGTTGCCCCCTTGTAAAGAGGGGGCAACTTGTTTCCGTGGTGGATGGGCCATGCCGGTTGCGCCCCGGCAATGAAGTATCCCTTATATGCGCAAGTATCTATTGCAGCACCAGTTGCTGTTGCAGCGCAGGTTGCCTGCCTGCAAGAACAGTAACCACGTAAGTGCCGGGAGTAAATTGGGCCACAGGCAGATGGTATTGCTGCAAACCGGGAGTAAACGGTAAATTGTCAGAATAGATCAGTTTGCCTGTGATATCGTTGACCATGATAGTAGCCTTGGTAGTTGTATTCTTCAGATCGTACACCACGGTGCACTGCTGGCCTGCTGCGGCAGGGTTTGGATACAGCGCCATCACTGCGTTGGCAGCAGGTGTGTTGGCAATACCGGTTACTGATTTCACCACCTCGTTGGTGAAGATGTAATCGCCGTTTACATCGCCGCCAAATGCGGTGAAGACGATCTTGTAGATGTCGCCGCCTACATTTACGAAATACAGGGTCGAGTTTTCTACAGTAAAGCTGCTGCCCGAACCTGTTTTCCAGTCGTGGCCTATCACATTATTGCTATCAAGAAACATGGCTGATTGGTAATTTTTATACGTAGACACATTGCTGATGCCCGTGCATTTGGCTACACCAGTGTTGATGTTGCCCAGTACGCCAGCTTCTACGTGCGGTGTGGGGTATTGTGTGCTGTAAGTGGTGAACACCAGGTCCCAATCATAAGTGCTCGGTTCCCTGTTCGGCGCCAGGTTGTTTTGCATAGAGTAGTAGCAAAGGTTCCTGTTCGAAAATGATGTTTTGTTGACCGTTGCGGTTTGGAGTCCGGTGCCATCCAGATTGGCGTATTTGAACTTGAACGTAGTGCCAATGAGTGATTGTATCCAGAGCTTTTTATAATCACCATTAGCCAGTTTAACTACATACAGCGCCGTACCAGTCACAGAGTGATTAGACGGGTTGTAAACACCCCAGTCTACGTTGAAAGGATTCAGCGGATCGGGGTAGTTGCCGATGGCACCCTCGCTCCAGTATGGCCCATTCCACTGGTTGCTCCATGTGCTCAGTCCAAGTGTATCTAATGTTGCCCAGTCCGACGTATCGGCACCTGGGTGTTTCCATGCCAGCGTGTTGGCGTTAATAACAATGGCGTGTCCCATAGGGTCAGCATCAAAGGCTATATCCCAGTCGCTTTGTGGGGCGGTGCCCTGCACCCCGTTATGCAGGCTGTACCATACCTGGTTGGCATACCCCGCGCCGATAGACACCGTATCAGCAGTAACCTGCGCCTGTGCACCCAGCGCAGCTACGAAGGCGATCAATAAAGAAGTAATTTTTTTCATGTCTGATCAAATGTTTTTTTTAAGTGAGAACCTGGTCGTACCTCGGGGTGCAAAGCAAGGACAGTGACGGCGGGCAGGAAAATAAACTCGACGAATATGGGGGGATTGCCCGCGAAAACGGGAAAAATGGCGATGAAATCAAAGGAGCCTTAACCCCTATCCCGCTTTCTGGAGTCAGGTGTTACCACCTGACACAAAAGGCCGTAACTTTAATACATGCCCGAGATCGAAGACAAACAGCAAAACGACCAGGACGATTCTAAATACTGGAAATGGGGTATCTTCTATTACAACCCCAACGACAAGCGCCTGCTGCCGCCCAAACGAAATCCCATGTTTGGCTGGACAGTAAACTTTGCTAACCCGTTTTCGATTTTGCTGATGATAGCAATAATTGCAGCGATAGTTTATTTCTTCGGATGACGATGCTGGCCTAAGCGAGACGCTTAGACTTACAACAAAAGAATAGAACGGGTCTATGTTCCGCTGCGCTACGACTTAAACCAGAAATCGGGTATATTGCTTCGAAGTAGCTTTGAGTTTATGAAGTTTATCCCTTTTGTAGTCCTATTGGCGTTTGTTTTTGTTGTGCTCTCTTGTAATAATCGATCAGTTCAAAGTAGCAAGTACTTTGACTATGATGGCATCGATTATTATTTCAATGACTTTGACGAGGACGAAATTGAATTGCTTGATAATCCAAAGACAGAACTTGACACTATAAAAAATCGCGTTATACTAGGAGACATCCCTCTGAGCATGAATGATCTTTCCTTCGTTAATAAGCTCGAAAAAATTGGGTACCGCCGCACGGAAATAGATGAATCCAAATTTCCCGAGATCGACAAGATATTTGGAAGGGGTGAACAAGACGCTACAACATCATGCATCTATGTTTATCGCGACATATTAGTTTTTAAGAAAAAGGATAAAGTTGTTGGTGTCGTCAAAATTTGTTTCGACTGTTTCGAAAATCAAATTGTTGGAGGTTTGCAAGACTCGGCATACTTCAATAGAGATGTTGATTATAACCGTCTTAAAAACTTATTGCGCGGCAAGGGCAAATAAATTAATCCGATATTTTTTAGGTGCTGTCAGGTGTTACCACCTGACAGCATTTTTAGATCTAGCTTTTCTTCAACGAGGCCATATCTATAACAAACCGGTATTTCACATCACCTTTCATCAAACGGTCGTAGGCTTCGTTTATCTGTTGAATATTGATCATTTCGATATCGGGCAATATCTCGTGCTTGCCGCAGAAATCTAACATTTCCTGCGTTTCCAATATGCCGCCAATGAGTGAGCCTGCAAAAGACCTGCGTGCCATTATCAGCTTGAATGCTGCCACCGGCAGCGGTTCAGATGGGGCGCCAACCAGCGCCAATGAGCCGTCAACGCGAAGCTGGCCGAGGTAAGCATTGATATCGTGTTGGGCAGAAACCGCATCGATCATAAAATGGAGCTGCCCTGCATATTTCTGCATCTGCGTTTCGTCTTTCGATAATATCACATCATCGGCACCCAGGCGTTTTGCTTCAGTAAACTTCGAATCTGATGTGGTAAATGCAACAACATACGCGCCCATAGCTTTCGCGATCTTAATGGCCATATGTCCCAAGCCACCAATGCCTACCACGCCCACTTTCTGGCCCGGACCAACCTTCCAGTGTCGCAAAGGCGAGTAAGTGGTGATGCCTGCACATAGCAAAGGAGCAGCCGCAGCGATATCCAGGTTTTCCGGTATGCGCAGCACGTAATTTTCATCTACCACAATACGCTCCGAATACCCGCCATAGGTTGGCAAGCCCTGCATGTGTTTGTCAGGCGATCCATAAGTACCAGTCATGCCCTTTTCGCAAAATTGCTCCAGGTCGCTCTGGCAGTACTGGCATTCGCGGCACGAGTCCACAATGCAGCCTACACCAACAGTATCGCCTACTTTAAATTTCTTAACATGGTCACCAACACGTGTCACTTTTCCTACTATCTCGTGCCCCGGCACACAGGGATAAGCTGTTGGCCCCCACTCACCTCTTGCGGTGTGCAGGTCTGAGTGGCAAACACCGCAATACAATATGTCTATTTCCACATCGTGCGGTGTGGGGTTGCGGCGGTTAATATTGATCTGTTTTAAGGGAGCATCTGCTGCTGCGTTTCCAAAAGCTTTTGTATTGGTCATGTTGTTTTATAGTTGTTTAAAATTATGGCTTTTACTTGCCATTATATTGTTCAGCTGTTACACGATCCAGCAAATTCTGGTTTAAGTCTTAGCGCAGCGAGACTTAAATCACAAATTAAACGCAGGTCTCCGACCGGCAGCATTAGCACAAAAGCTCAATAGCAAGATCAGATCAACCCCCAACTGGTTTAAGTCTTAGCGCAGCGAGACTTAAATTACAAATTAAACGCAGGTCTCCGACCGGCAGCATTAGCACAAAAGCTCAATAGCAAGATCAGATCAACCCCCAACTGGTTTAAGTCTTAGCGCAGCGAGACTTAAATCACAAATTAAACGCAGGTCTCCGACCGGCAGCATTAGCACAAAAGCGCAATAGCAAGATTAAATCAACAGCTCAACGGGAAGCAATCCTTTTTGAATATCATAATAGTCCACAGCGCTACTATAAATATAATGCTCAGGCGCAAACACTATACCAGCCCTTACCGGATTATCATGTATGTAATCAATTTTCTGCTGAGCTATCGGGTGATTGTTAAGTGCGATCGGGTGATTGTCCTGCTGCCAAAATTGGTAGTGCGTATTATTAGTATTAGCCCTTCCGGCAGCCCCGAACAACCACATCATCCAAGACCGGCGGCTTTCAGACGACTGGTCTACTGCTTCCAATAGTTTGGCTGCAGTAAACTTCTTAAAATCCCGAACTATGTCTGCCAATTGGCTGTCGCCTTCCGCGCTAATGATCATGTGAACATGATTATTCATGATCACCCACGAATGGATTGTTAGCCCTTTATTGGCAATGCAATATTTCAGGCTGTCAACAACGATATCTTTATAATGTGGCCGGCTTAAGGCATCTATCCAGTTGATAACCGAGAAAGTGATAAAATGTGGGATATAGCTGTCGCCGAATCGGTACCTGGTTGCCATACAACTAAAATAATAATTTCAGCATCATTGCTACTATGCCGGTCAGAGACCTTCGTTCGATTGGTTAGATTTAAGTCTCGCTGCGCTAAGGCTTAAACCAGATAAGGGAAATTGAATGTGACCCCAAGATTTACTAGTCTACTGATGAAACTGGTCTAAGCGTCCCGCTTAGACCCACAATAAAAGAATCGTCCGCTTCATGAAGACGTTTCTCCACCTTAACAAAAAAGAAAAGGCAACCATAAAGATTGCCTTTATCCATTTCGATATACTACAGCTAAGCCAGGTCAAACCTGTCAAGGTTCATTACTTTATTCCAGGCTGCGATAAAGTCGTTCACGAACTTTTCCTGTGCATCTGCACTGCCATACACTTCTGCAATGGCCCGTAGCTCCGAGTTGGAGCCAAATACAAGATCTGCGCGTGTCCCTGTCCATTTCAATGCACCAGTAGTGCGGTCGCTGCCTTCATACAATTCCTTGTCTTCTGTTGCAGCTTTCCATACAGTGCTCATATCGAGCAGGTTTACAAAGAAATCGTTAGTAAGCTGTCCGGGCCGCGTGGTGAATACACCGTGTTTCGATCCATCAAAATTAGTATCCAGTGCACGCATGCCGCCTACCAATACGGTTAGCTCAGGTGCGGTAAGTGTTAGCAGCTGCGCCTTATCTACCAGCAGTTCTTCTGTAGATACCTTGTGTTTTGTTTTGCGATAATTACGAAACCCGTCGGCACGCGGCTCCAGGTAACCCATTGATTCAACGTCGGTTTGCGACTGTGTAGCATCCATACGACCCGGTGTAAAGGGCACCGGCACCGGATGCCCTGCATCTTTTGCAGCCTTTTCAACCGCCGCACAACCTGCCAGCACTATCAGGTCGGCCATCGAAACCTTTTTGCCGCCTGCCGTCGCAGTGTTGAATTCTTTTGCAATGTTCTCCAGCTTATCCAGCACTTTGTGCAGCTGCGCTGGATTGTTGACTTGCCAGTATTTTTGCGGAGCCAGCATGATGCGTGCACCATTGGCACCTCCGCGCTTGTCGGACCCGCGGAACGTAGCAGCCGAAGCCCAGGCGGTGGAAACCAGCTCAGACACGCTCAGCCCCGCTCGCAGTACTTTTGCCTTCAGGGCGGCAATATCCTTTTCATCTATTAGCGGATGCGAGCCTGCAGGGATGGGGTCCTGCCAAAGCAATTCTTCAGCCGGAACATCGGGGCCCAGGTAACGTGAACGTGGGCCCATGTCGCGGTGGGTCAGCTTAAACCACGCCCGCGCAAAAGCATCGGCAAACTCTTCGGGATGCATCAGGAAGCGACGCGATATTTTCTCGTATTCAGGATCGAACCGTAAAGAGAGATCGGTAGTAAGCATGGTTGGCAGTTGCTTTTTTGCACTGTCGTATGCATGCGGAATGATCGCCTCTGCACCTTTGGCTACCCACTGGCTTGCCCCGCCCGGACTTTTTGAAAGTTCCCATTCAAAGCCAAACAAGTTCTCAAAGAAATTATTACTCCACTTGGTAGGTGTCTTTGTCCAAGTCACTTCAAGCCCGCTTGTAATAGTATCAGCGCCCTTGCCCGTACCAAAACTATTGCTCCACCCAAATCCCTGCATTTCAATATCAACTGCTTCGGGCTCTTTACCTACGTGGTCGGCTGCTGCTGCCCCGTGGGTTTTGCCAAAGCTGTGTCCACCAGCTATCAGCGCCACTGTTTCTTCATCGTTCATAGCCATGCGGCCAAACGTATCCCGAATGTCTTTGGCGGCCATGAAGGGGTCAGGATTACCATCGGGGCCTTCGGGGTTCACGTAGATAAGGCCCATCTGCACGGCAGCAAGCGGCTGCTCCAGCAGGCGGGAGTGAATGTCTCCCTTCGCATCGTCGTCAGACACCAGTACGCCATGATCCTCAATGACACCTCCTGCGCCATGCGCATAACGGTGTTCATCACCCAGCCAGGTGTTTTCAGCCCCCCAGTAAACATCTTCAGATGGCTCCCATACATCTTCGCGCCCGCCCCCAAAGCCAAATGTTTTGAAACCCATTGACTCCAGCGCCACGTTACCTGCAAGTATCATCAGGTCGGCCCAGGATATCTTGCGGCCATACTTTTGCTTGATGGGCCAAAGCAGCCGTCGGGCTTTATCGAGGCTGACATTATCGGGCCAGCTGTTAAGCGGTGCAAAACGCTGTTGCCCTGTGCCTGCACCACCCCGGCCATCGCCTACGCGATAAGTGCCCGCACTATGCCATGCCATGCGGACGAACAATGGGCCATAGTGCCCAAAGTCGGCCGGCCACCAGTCCTGCGAATCGGTCATGAGCGCGTGCAGATCTTTTTTCACGCCATCCAGGTCGAGGCTTTTAAACTCCGCGGCATAGTTAAAGTCCGCTCCCATAGGATTGGACAAGGAAGAGTTCGGGCGCAGCACATTAAGCTTTAACTGGTTTGGCCACCAGTCGCGATTGCGGGTGCCACCACCTGCTACATTTTGCTTCATACTGCCGATATGAAACGGGCATTTGCTGATGTCGTTTGACTCTTTTCCCATTTTAAAAGTTTTATGGTTGAATGATCACTTGCGTGTACTGTATGTTAGATCAGTTAATAAAGTAACCACAATCCAATAAGTAATTTAGATAGTTAAAATCTATTAGCGCATACCCGGCACTGGTCCAAATGTCCCTCTTAGACCCATAATAAATGAGCGGACACTTTAGCCTATTCCGCCTCTATGGCGGGTTTTTCTCTTACTATCTCAGGATGTTCGAACTGCAGAGCTGTTTCAGTTTAATCTTTGTATGTTTATTAAGCAAATAGTTTGACTCATCGCAGTCTATATACGGCAGTGCTGCGACATTGAAAGAACCAGCAATTGATAAAGCACATCAAATCTTTTGAATGACTTTGACCACAATGCTACTTTGTTGTATCCTCGCTGTGTTGACATCATGCAATGCGCAAGTAAAGAATCCCAAAAGTATGGGCATGGCAGCTAACGTTGGCCCTGCTCCTTCAGAAATGAACAAAAGTATATGGGTGGTTTATCAAGATAAAAAGAAGAATTATTGGTTTGGCAGCAATGGGAATGGAGCATATTGCTACGACGGTAAAAACCTAAAGCAGTTTACAACCAACGACGGCTTGCATAGTGATAAGATCAGAGGTATTCAGGAAGACAAATCGGGAAACATCTATTTCGACACACCAAACGGAGTAAGCAGATTTGACGGAGACAAATTCACGCAGTTAATACCCGTCAGATCAGAAACCAACCAATGGAAATTACGTTCAGAGGACTTATGGTTCAAAGGCAATGGAGAAATAACCGGTGCGTATCGGTATGACGGCAATACGTTGTACCATTTGGATTTTTCATCCTTCAATTCAAAATGGATCGACCCCGATTATGCGGTTTATAGCATCTATAAGGATAAAGAGGAAAATATTTGGTTCGGCACTCTATCTGCCGGTGTGTGCTGTTTTAATGGCGTAACCTTGAACTGGATCTATGAAAAAGAGCTTTCGGTTCTTGATGACGGCAGAGTTCCGGCAGTTCGTAATATACTTGAAGATAATGATGGTTTTTTTTGGTTCAGTAATATTTTAAGCCGGTATAAAATTCTCAGCAACGATCAAAAAAATCAAGGGACAATTGAATATGAAAAAGTAAACGGAATAGAATTGTCGCAACAACAAGTAAAAATGAAACTTCCGTATTTTAATTCAGCCGTCATTGACAATGAAAACGTTTGGATGACCAGCTATAATGAGGGTGTTTGGAAATATGATGGCAAGAAACTGACCAATTTTCAAATAAAAGATGGAGAAGTAAATGCATTAATTGTTTCAATTTACAAGGATAATGCCGGAGTCCTCTGGCTTGGAACAGACAATTCAGGAGTTTATACATTCAATGGCAGGACGTTTGAAAAATTCAAACTATGAGGGAACCCAAAAACGAGTCTCCGCAATTTCAGAGATAAAACAGGGGCGGAATCCCCAACCGGCCTAAGGGTTACCTTCCGGCAGATTATCGTCGGTGAGAGCGTTCTTCGCTGCGCACCCATACTGGTCTAAGCGTCCCGCTTAGACCCACAACAAAAGAAGCGTCCCGCTTCAATAAAATAAAATTGACAAAAACAGTAAAATAATGTATATTTGCAATAGTAAATATTGCACGATGCGCCACCTATCACGCCACTCAAACACCTCAACAGAAAGATTTTTTTCTTCCGCCAACCCGAAAAATGTAAACAATTGTAAACATTTTTTTGTTCCGCCGAGCCTCGAAAAACTATACCAAAATCTACATTTCACCCCAGGCAAAAAAATAGTTTGACTTTCTTATACATTTTAACACATTTTCTCTAAAACCCTTACCAGCCGTGCTTTCCAGCTCATGAAAACGATCAAACAAAAATCGCAGCAGTTATACAAGAATATACCAGACCTTGACAAAAAGCTCTTGTTTTGGCAAACAAGTTTAACACAACAGTTGGAGCGGCTATACGGGTATAGACGCATGCTGGTGTGATGTTTTTATCTGTAAACAAAAGGCAGAACCATGCAAGACAACACCGAAAGCAGAACAAACCCTAAAGACCGCAACTTTGACCAGGAGAAAGAATCAGGTAAATCAAAGTCGACAGACGGGAAAGAGCAACAAGAAGAGAAAGTACAGGATGACTATAATGCCCAGGACCGCAACTTTGACCAAGGTGAGGTATCAGGCAAGCCCACAGCAAACGGACATGAACCCAGCGATGAGAAAACTGATGCAGAGCCAGCTGCACCCAACCGGAATATCGACCCCAGTGTGCGGCAGGGGCCGGGAGAGCAGCCACATAAGTGAGCGGATCATTCAGGCATTTCAACATAAACCGGGCAGCTGTCAGCCGTCCGGGCAAGTGCGCCTGTTATCAGCGGGTCATCAATACCGGTGCAGCTAAAGGTCATGCAGGCAGGTATCACCCTATCCGGTTTCAGCGTCATGGTATACAGCATGTTCTTCGGACAAATGACTTTTACATCGGTGATAAGCAAGTACTTATAACCCAGCTTCTTCAGCCGGTTCAGCAATTCCCTCGAAAGTGCCACCTTCGTCATACTCAGTTGGTTTGGTGGTACACGCCTATAGAAGGCATCTCCTGTGATTAAATGGTAAGATGTGGCTAACCTGGTCGTATATAAATATACATCACGTCCGGGTAAAAAGAAAGAGGGAGCGAAAAATTATTAAATATATAATTCGCGAAGTGGCAGGACGTTCTGCTACTATTTAACAGCCAAAAAGAGGGGAAAAACGGCAAAAATACTTATGCGGATATCCGTTCATCAATACAGACGAAGAATACCCGCATAATATATAGTTCTTTGAAATTGCAGTAGGAGACTACTAGTAACGACGATCTGAACGACCACCGCCACCGCCCGGCCTGTCAGAGCCTGTACGTTCGCGTGCTTCATTCACAGTTATCGCGCGATCCATAAACTGAGAACCGTTCAGCTTGTCGATAGCCTGGTTAGCAGCGCTGTCGTCTTGCATTTCTACGAAGCCGAAACCGCGTGAGCGGCCAGTGAATTTATCGGTCATTACTTTGGCAGATGTAACCGCTCCATATTGGGAGAAGAGTTGCTGCAGGTCATTGTCTCCCGCTTTAAAGCTTAGGTTACCAACAAAAAGTTTCATGTAGTTTTATTTTTTAACTATTGTGAAGATAGGGCTTTAACTGGTGAAGTCAAATTTTTTGTACAGGTTATTTCAATTTTTCCAATAAAAATTGGTTTTAATAGCTGGTAGCCAGGCTCTGGGAGGCCAAGGAATAGGGTGCCCTGATCTCGCTAATACCCATCAATTGCTCCATATAATTGGTATGATCAAGCAGTTGCAGGGCTCGTTCACCGGCGTGGCGCTGCTCAAACTCTACCACCGCCAGCCCGCGCGATTCGTAAGAATCCCACCCTCTTATCAGCTTCACCGACAGAAGGTTACCAAAGGCGGCAAACAGCGCTTTCAGGTCTTGCTCCGTAGCATGTACATTCAGGTTGCTTACTAATACTTTCATGGTTGCATTGTTTATGGGCGCAAGGTATACCCGCAACGTAAGCTACCCGTGAAGTTTAGGTTAAGACAATGTTTCGTAGAAAACGTTAGCGAAAGGCTGTCATCCCGAGCTACTAAAGCTGATCCGGAGACGCAGACCAGGCGAGGGAACCCACGCTATAAGTGCCCGCATTCCGTGGGATCCCTCGCCATAAGCGCCTGCTTTCTATTGAGCGGTAGATACTCGGGATGACATTATCCTGTAGGCAAAAATTCAAGTGTTGGATTAGATGACCGGATCAGTTTCAGCTTCTTCTCTCGCCTCCAGCCTTTGATCTCCTTTTCACGAGCGATCGCCGTGTCAGGATGGTTATACTCTTCGAAGTAAATAAGGTAAAAGCTTTGATATCGGCCTGTAAAATGCATTCCTTCAAAAAGGGCGTCGTACCAATGCTGATCCATCCGTCGCTGCAGAAAGCCGGTAACTCCGGTGTACAGAACGGTTCGGTGCTGATTAGTAGTGATATAGACGTAATAACGTTTCACAGTTCAATATACAAAGTTGCAAACCACAAAAAAATACCGTGAAAACACGGTATTGGGCTATTGATAACACAGGTAGTTTTGTATTGTATTTATGCGATCATGAAACGAGTAACCAGCCTACTAAAAGCCCTTCTTTTTACCCCTTTTAACCAAAAGCGCTTTTACAAAAAGCACTACCAGTCGGAGACGGGACTGTTTATCTAAGCTGTCCTACCCTGCTGGTTTCTAAGTCGCCCTGCTTGCTTACATTTACGGCTCAAACAAGCCAACTATGATCGCATTTATAGGCACGGGACTACTGGGCGCCAACTTCACTAAAGCATTACTGGCCAAAGGAGAAAAAGTACAAGTATGGAACCGTACAGCATCCAAGGCAACAGCGCTGGAAGCCGATGGCGCAAAGGCATTTGATAATGTAGCCGATGCCGTGCGTGGCGCGTCCCGCATCCATCTCACTCTCACCGACGATGCAGTAGTTGACGCTGTACTGGAGCAGGCGGCAGAAGGCCTCACTCCCGGTTGTTACATCATTGACCACAGCACTACCAGCACCGAGGGCGCCCTGCGCCGTACACAGCAATGGGCCGAGCGTGGCTTCATCTACATACACGCCCCTGTATTCATGGGTCCGGTAAATGCTCTGGAAAGCAGTGGCTATATGCTGGTATCGGGAGACCAGGAGGTGATTGCTAAAATAACGCCATGGCTCTCTGCCATGACAGGCAAGCTGCTGAACCTGGGCGAGCGTACAGAAAAGGCGGCCGGCCTTAAGCTGATAGGCAACTTGTTCCTCATAGCGCTTACTAGCGGCATATCAGACATGCTGGCGCTGGGCAAGGCTGTGGGTGTAGATGGCAGTGATATCCTTGGTTTATTCAGCGAGTGGAACCCGGGGGCAATGGCGCCGGGCAGGCTGAAACGCGTACTGGCAGCACAATTCGACAACCCCTCGTGGGAGCTGCAGATGGCGCGCAAAGACGCAAGGCTGATGATGGAAGAAGCCGCCAAAGGCGACAAGGAGCTGGTAATGGTATCGGCGGTAGCCAAACAAATGGACCAATGGCTGGATAAGGGCCATGCCCACAAAGACTGGACGATCATAGCATCCGGCAACCTATAGGAGGCGCGCCGGGCAATACCTAAATGAACAGGCCCGTGTCTGTCTGGTAGTTTTTCCGGTTCTGCCGGCGCTCTTTGGCCAGCCTGAATAGCATCATCACGATTTGTAGAATAGACCTTTTCATAAAAATTCCTGGATATTAAAAGACAGCTAAAACTGCCGCTTGGTTTGTCTACTGCAAAAATGAGGCCTGATTTTTGGACGGACTAATACGCCTTGGTTATGTTTCTATAAACTTTAAGCATGACGCGGCTTAACTTTAATCATTAAACCAACACAATGAGCGGATTCACAAGGTTCATTATACCAGCTATCGTGGCGTTGGCGGTAACAACTACAGGTTGCCAGGGCCAGAAGAAGACCACCGACATCGGCGCTACAATGAAGGGCGAAAAGGCTTCGCTTGCCGGTAAGAACTGGAAGCTGGAGTCGCTGAGTGGTGTGCCCGTTGTGGGCCGCAATGCCGCTGGCGAGGCCTACATCAAGTTTGGCGCCGACAGCAACCGCATTAGCGGGAATACAGGTTGCAACAACTTCTTTGGCAGCTACAATCTACCCGCCCCTGGTAAGATCACCATTAAACAAGTAGGCAGCACCAAACGCGCCTGCCCCAACATGGACGTGGAAATGAACTACCTGAAGGCACTCAACACTGCTACCAACTACAGCGTATCAGGCGATATGCTGATGCTGAACGATGGAGACAATAAGGAACTGGCTAAGTTCCGCGCGAGATAATACAAAAAGGAAAGGCTGCCTTAAAAGGCAGCCTGAATCAAGATGACCCACTATTATAACGAGGTTGGCTTATCGGTTGTATGTGTGATTAGTTCCGGCCTAGATTATTCAGCCGGCAGGTGGCTGTGGTCTATGTAGCTTTAGGCGAAGCGTCAGTCTATTCACTTTTCAGGGGATAGTGCTTATAGGCAACACTAAAAGTAACTGGGTGCAAGGTACACCTCGCCTCTTTTCCAAACCACCGTCTTTTAACGGTATTTTTAAAGTTTTTTAGCTGCCAGGGATCTAACCACCCCAATCAAAAAAACAACGGCGTAGCCTGGTAGCTACGCCGCACTTTCACCTGTTAGTAATTAAAAAAAACGCAGAACTTCTATTTGCGCACCTTGATCTCCAATGTGCCTTTATTGCCTTTGATACTCACCGTCTCCGCACTCAGGAACCTACTGTACCTGCGGTAAGTTTCTGGAGACTGTTTGTTGCCATCAATGTATAGTGCATCATTCTTCTTTTCAACCTTAAACTTCTTGTCGCGGTCTATCAGCCCTTCTCCATCCATACGATCCAGCATGCGCTCGTAAGAGTTGCCCGGGCCGCCTGAGGGAATAGCTACCACCGGAGGATGTGGTGGACGTGGGGGCCTCGCACCTACTACAGGCGGTGAAGGTGGCACCGGAGGCATAGCCCTCATCGCTTTCTCCGACTCTTTCATGGCAACCTCTGCTTCTGCCATTGCCTTCTTCGCCTCTTCCATCGCCTTCTTTGTTTCGGCGTCTATCTTGTTCCAGTCAATGTCGGCCATTGCTTTCTTTGCTTCCTCCATCGCCTTGTGCGATTCTTCCATCGCGGCCGTTGTTTCGGCACTTATCTTATTCCAGTCTATTTCTTTAAGCGCGGTGTGCACTTCATCCATAGCCCCATTGATGTCTCTATTTACCTGGCTCCAGTCAACACCATCCAGTGCTTCTTTGATGGTCCTTTCAATGTCTACTACTTCTTCCCGCTTGCCGTCTTTGTCAATCACCCTGGTGTTAACGCGAACCTTCTCTCCATTTTCAGTAACGGTCGTCAGCTTGTCCCTGTATTTTTCAGGCACCTCTTCCCGCGAATTATAAGTGTGCTTGTTGCCGTCCGGGTCGATGATGGTGATACGCTCTTTCTTTACTATTTGCGGAGAGTCAACTGCAGGCGCAGCATCTACTTCAGTAGTTGACGGAGCAGGTGTGGCGGCGGCCACGACTGCCTCTTTGGGCTTGTCTTTGTCCTTCTTGCTTTGTGCCAATGCAGGTGTCAGCCAAATGAATGACACTGCCAGCAGCACTGCCAGCGATACTGTAAATGCAGGGCCATAAGAGATGTTATTTCGGTTCATTTCCATCATTCGTTTAATGCGGTGAAGTAATTGGTTGTTATTGCCCGTCGCCGCCATGGCCAGCGGGTTTTGCCTATATGATTCGAGGGTAGTAAGCGCGTGTGCATAAGACAGGGGCCATTGTGTATGGTCCAGCACCACATCATCGCAGCAATGCTCCCGTTCGCGGTGGATGATGTTTGATACTCCCCATACAAATGGATTAAAGAACAGGATGGTCTCTACAATGGTTTGTACAATATTGACCAAATAATCGTAGCGGCGAATGTGCGCCAGTTCGTGTATTAGTATAGCTTCTGCCTGGTAGGTGTCGAGGCGTGTGATCATAGCCAGCGGCACCAGTATTACCGGCTTAATAGTACCGGTGATCATGGGCACCGTGATCTTTTCTGAGAACAGTAAGCGCACCTGGCGCGCTATGCCCAATTGCTGCATACAGCTTTCCAGCAGTGTCAGCCACTCAGCGGTTGGTGCCTGTACCTTTTGAGTAGTAAGACTGCGAATACCGGCAATGTTGTAGATCAGTCGTGCAAACAGCGCAGCCACACCTATAAAGTATATGGCTACCAATACAGGCAATTGCCCTTCTATCGGCGCCAGCCAGCGTACCACTTGTGCACCAATAACGGATGGATCTTGCCTCACCGACTGCTGCCAGGTAACCGTATCGGCCTGCGTGCTGATGGTGACGGTATAGCTTTGCATGCTTTGCCAATACCCTGCTGCAGTGTACACAAACCATGTGGCTATGCCACCTAGCGCAAAAAAGCTAAGACGGTACCGCAGTTTTGCCGATGCTGCGGGAACGATCTTCAGTATCACCCAAAGCAACCCAAACAGCAGGAAGCCTTGCCACAATGAATGCAAGAGTGCCCAGCCCAATGCCTGGCTCAGTGTTTGAAAAGTATCCTGCAGGTTGTTCATAAAAACACAGGTTTAAGTATTGATGGTGATGGTTATTTCTTTGAACGTTTGGTCTTCGTCTCCATTTCTGCCAGGTACTGTTTGATCTCGTCCAGTTCCTGCTTGCTTGCTTTGTGGTTACCCAGCGCCTGCATTACCAGCTGACTGGCAGAACCGTTGAACACAGTGTCAATCATCTTCTTCAACATCTGCCCCTGCGTTTGCTGCTGCGACACCGCGGCTTCGAACACGTGTGTCTTTGAGCTGGCATCGCGCTTCAGTAGCTTCTTTTCGTGCATGATCTGCATCAGCTTCAGTGTGGTAGTGTAGCCCGACTCTTTAGTGAGGATCAGTTCTTCATGCACCTCACGCACAGTACATGGGCCCTTTTCCCAAAGTATATTGAGTATCTCCAGTTCGCTCTCTGTAGGTTTAACGTTGCTGCTCATAATAGCGAGTATCTACGAATGATTTCGTAGCTAATGTACGAACATTTTCGTAATCAAAAATTTTCCTTAGCAGTTTGGCAATGTTTTAACAAAAGCAAAACGGGCCTGCAAAAGCAGGCCCGTAGAACTAATTAGCTGATAATTAAAAACTAGCGCGTAACGCTGATCATTTTAGATGCAACTTCAGTTGTACCATTGATGTTGATCATGTAGTTACCTGCAGGAAGATCTGCAACGTTGATAGCCTTGCGGTATTGAGTACCAGCCTGGTCTGCTATCTGTTTTACTACACGACCATTCATATCCCTGATAACCACGCTAACCGGCTGCGACTGCTGGAACGAAGCCGAGATAGTGATCTGCTCTTTTGCAGGAACAGGGAACACATTCAGCGCAGTGCGGTTTGAAGCGACGTTTTTCACATCGTTGGTGTAAACTTCGTAGTAGTATTTTGTCAGGTAGTCGTCGCCACTGTCATAATACCATTGACTGGTGCTCGTGTTCCACGTCTGAGACTCTTCAGTCAGAGGGCGACGGTACTGGTTGTAAGTAGTAGAATACTTATTCCCGTTTTCCCAGGCAGCTCCGGTCCAGTGTGCGCCTATCTCGGTGGCTACATCGCCAGCTGTGGTATAAGTGTATTCGCCACGGTAAGATTTTTCCCACGCATTGTTGTTCCAAAATTCGTTTTCAACGGTAGCCATATTTCCATTGACATCGTAGGTATAGTTACTACGGTAAGCATCGTCCCAACCAGGGCCTGAATAATTTTGCTGCAGTTGCATCATCAGCTTACCATTGGTGTAGGTGCTAATAGTGCGTCCGCCGTCCATCCACTGCGAGGTCATTGCGATCCACGACTGTTGCCATGAAGTATCCATTTGCTTTGCCGTGTTGTAGTGGTTAATAGTACGCGAGCTAGGCTCCCATTGGCTGCTACCAGGGTTCCAGCTGTCCTGCACAGTCTGCGTTATCTGCATATCGCCATTGTAGGTGTGCGTAGAGCGTCCTGCCGGTTCCAGTCCCGATCCGTTGTTGTACGCATATTCTTCTGTCTGAATTAAACCGCTGCCAGTATAAGTGTAAGTAGATTTTTGCTCATCCTGCCAAACGCTGCCCATGCGCGACTTGAACAGGCTGCTCATGATGCGGTTGTTGGCGATCACTTGTTTTACACCCCCATCGTCACTCCAGGATGTAGTACCCGCGTCGTAGGTCCACACAGTACCGGTGTCAAACTTCCAGCCCTGGGTCGCGTAGTCCCAGCCATTGTTGCCAGTGTAGCTCAGTACGGTAGAATCCTCAATTTCGAAAGACGAAGCCCCATAAGTAAATTCTGACACAGCGATCGGGCGGCTGTCGGCTGCAGTTGTTTTGTCTTGCGTTGGCCTTACAGGAGTTGCTTTGGCTCGTTGCGGCAACAACGGATTTGTTCGTTGCGCTTGCTGTGCCATAGCGCCGATGCTACACAATACGGCAGCCGAGAGGGTAAAGAGTTGCTTCATAAAGTTGGTTTTTGTTTTTAAAAAATACTAAGGAGTAATAGAACGTTGAATTCGGTGTTTTCGTGTGTTACAAAGCGTACTTGGCTTTTACCGCAATTGCCGTGCCGAAAAAGCAAGAGCGGGCCAGCATAGCAGGCCCGCTCTGTTTTATAAACCAATAATTAAAACTTAGCGCGTAACGCTGATCATTTTTGATGCGACCTCAGTTGTACCTACAATGTTGATCACATAGTTGCCAGCAGCGAGATCGGCGACGCTGATAGACTGGCGGTATTGCGTACCTGCATGGTCTGTCATTTGCTTTACTACGCGGCCGCTCATGTCCATGATCACCACACTGATCGATTGCATTTGCTGGAAAGAAGCCGAGATAGTGATCTGCTCTTTGGCAGGAACAGGGAATACTTTTAACTCAGCACGGTTAGATGCAACGGTTTTTACATCGTTGGTATACGCCTCGTAGTAGTTCGTTGTCTTGTAGTCATTACCGCTGTCATAAAACCATTGGCTGGTAGTATTATTCCACGTTTGTGATTCTTCTGTCAGCAAACGATGGTACTGGTTGTAAGTGTATACAGATTTACCGTCGTACTCCCAAGCAGTATTATTCCAATGCGAACCTTTTTCTTCGATCACGTCGCCGGCGGTGTTATACGCATACTCGGTACGGTACGATTTATCCCAGGTGCTGGTGCCGTTATCCCATTGCTCGCCGGTTTCCACAGACACTCTTCCATTAGCATCATAAGTATAAAGAGTATGGTACGCGTCTTGCCAGCTGCTACCTGTGCTCATTTGCATCAGCATTTCCGATAGTACACCATTATTATAAATATTCACTCTGCGGTTTTGATCGTTCCATTGCGATGTCATCGCAATCCATGTTTGGTCGATAGAGGTATCTACCATCTTAGCTGCGTTATAATGATTCAAAGTACGCATGCTTTTCTCCCACGCGCCTGAGTTCCAGCTTTCGTGCAGGTTTTCAGTGATCAGCATGTCGCCGTTGTACGTGTTGGTATTGCGTGAGCTTGGTGTCAACCCCGACCCCATATTGTATTCTGTCGTCTCGCTGGCTATAAGACCGTTGGTATAGGTGTATGTGCTTTTATACTGATCTTCCCATACACTACCCTGCAGTTGCTTGAACAGCATGGTAGCAATGCGGTTGTTTACGATGGTTTGGTAGATCTTACCATCAGCGATCCAAACAGGGTTAACTGTATATTGAATACCGCTGTCAAACTTCCAACCTTCAGTAGCATAGTCCCAGCCATTGTTGCCGGTGTAGCTAACTACAGAAGAATCTTCTACTTCGAACGAAGACGCACCATAGGTAGCATTCACGGTGGCGATCATCCTTGTGTCGGCGCCTGTTGTTTTTTCAGGGGTAGTCGAGGGTTTTACGGTTTTAGCCTGTTTCGGCATTAAAGGATTTACGGGCTTTTGCGAGTTTTGTGCATAAGCGCCGATGCTGCACAATATGGCAGCAGAGAGGGTAAAGAATTGCTTCATAAAGTTGGTTTGTGATTAAAAAAAATGATAAAGAAGTAATAGAACGTTGGGCTTAATGTTTCAGTATGTCGCAAAGGATATTTCGCTTTACAGCAATTGCTGTACCGGAAATTGAGCCTCAAAGATACTATTTCCGGGGCAATCTGCGTTTTGGATGCAAACCAACCGAAAATTATGAGGCCCACGATCATTTTATTGTCAATTCTGTTTGTTGTAGCTACAACAGCATGCAGAAAAAGAACAGATCAACGTGCAGAACTACCGGTATTAATAGATTCTGTCTTGATGCCACCCTGGGAAAGCCCTGAATATATAAAGGCCAAACCAGGCAACTACTGGGTGTACCGGACCTACAAAATATATGATAATGGCAGCGAAGAAGCACTGAACATGTACGACACTGCCAGGGTAGAAAAAGACACCGTTATTAACCGCCGGGTATACCACAAAATGCTGTGGCCGGAGTTTGGCGGCGGCATTCGCACAGAATACATTACCGATTCACTCGACTATGTAGTAACCAATTTCGGCAAGATCATTTTCAGCGCTTCAGAATTTGGAAAGGTATTTGACAAACGCCTTTTCATCAGCCAGCAGCTAGCCCCTCCACCCTACGACACCATTGCCGACGTAACACACCAGATGGCCGACCGCGACCTGACCATCAATGTACCTGTAGCCACCTTCAACACTTCGTCTTATTCAGAGCGCTACGATTTCCGTCCGCCGCACGACAACCCGGTAAAGTCACGGACTTACTACTATCGCTATGCCAAAGGCGTGGGCCTTGTGTCCTACACACGTGCCTTTTACCTAAACGCCGACCATGTGTACGAAGCAAGGCTGGTACAATACAAAGCGAAATAATACGGACCGATAGTTAATTGACGCAAAACGGGAGCGGGCATTCTTGCCCGCTTTTTTATTGCGTAGAACTACGCACCCAAATCAGGTGGAAACACTTCGTTCCGGGCCTCTCTGCCGGCGCACCTTTGTTCTATCAACATTGTTATTCTTCAACCAAAAAAGTTCTCTTATGAAAAACAAACTCTCAACACTGGTAAAAGGCGTCCTCGTAGTGGCCTCCATGATGCTGGCAACGTACTCGCTGCAATCTTGCTCTAAAAAAGACCAATGCAACGACAGTTGTATTAATGGTTACTGCGCCGACGGCGATTGCGTTTGCCAAACAGGCTACACAGGCAAATGGTGCGCTACCTACAAGGGTAGCAGCAGTAGCAGCTCGTCCAGCACTAGTAGCGGCCCCGATCCGGATCCCTACCCAAGCCCCAGCAGCAGCAGCACCAGCAGCTCATCTTCATCCTCTTCATCGGGCGGTGGTACAGCCATGTTCTGGTCCAACTTCCAGGGCTCTCCTATCAGCGTTTATATCAACGGCTCGTACGCAGGTCAGATCACCCAGTATTATAGCAGCTCGCCTTCTTGTGGCGCTACTGGTTGTGTTACAAAACAGTACTCGAGCACTACAACTTTGTCGTACACAGCTGAAGACGATGACCACAGCTGGGATGGTACGCTCAGCGTTACATCGGGTTGCAACAAAATGTGCCTGACATTATAAATGCTCTTTCGTCACCGACGCCGCTCTAAAAAATTCCACTATGTACACAGAACGATCTATACTTATAGCCAAACGCAACATACGCTGGCTTAGCTTTATACTGGCTGACGTTGCGCTTATCTGGCTGGCCTTTTGTCTATATGCTTTCAATGCATGGTACAGCAAGTTCCTGGAACCCAATACTGTGTTTGCGCTGTATGGCATTGCTGTGCTTTACTCAGCAATTTGCATCAGCAACAACATAAGGAACCGCAATAATGACGAGGCTGACTCGCCGGGAAATATTTTCTTCACCGTGCTGCGCCGTATACTCATCGCTACTACTGCAAAAGAAAAAGTAGTATTCACATCAGCCCACCAGAAGAAATATTTCTTGTTCATACTGGTCAAGCTGTTCTTCCTGCCTATGATGGTGCAATTCTGTTTCAATAATGGTACCGATATGGTGAACGAAACAAAACGTGTATTGAAGACCGGCATGGACGGTACTTTCATGCTCTGGTTCAATAATGTGTTCTTTCCGCTAACCATTACGGCGCTCTTCCTTGTCGACACGCTGCTGTTTACCTTCGGTTACCTGTTTGAGTCATCTAAACTGGGCAACCGCCTGCGCTCGGTAGATGCTACCTGGAGCGGCTGGATCGTAGCATTGATCTGCTATCCTCCATTCAACAGTGTACTCAACCAGCTGGCGCCGCAACATAGCAGCACCTATGCCTATTTCGATCAGTCGATCACAGGCACCTTCATCCTACGCGCGACGGTGTTAGCTCTGTTCTTCGTGTATGTATGGGCATCCGTATCGCTAGGCGCGCGCGCATCCAATCTCACCAACCGCGGCATCGTGAGCAAGGGTGCTTACAAATTTGTGCGTCACCCGGCTTACATCTCCAAGGTAGCCGCCTGGTGGGTTACACTAATACCCCTGCTGGGCGAAAACCCAGCCGTTGTAACAGGGATGGCGGTATGGACAGTAGTATACTTTCTGCGGGCAATTACAGAAGAAAGGCACCTGATGCAGGATGAGGAATATATGGCCTATTGCCAGAAAGTAAAATGGAGGTTCGTACCTGGAATTTTTTAGGGCGGTTTCTTTTCGGTGCAATACCCGGTCCCACCTATTCGGGACCGGGTTTGTCTTTAAGCAGCCGCCTTCTCACGGGCATCGTCTATATCATCCGCGTCTGCTTGAGGCGGCGTTTGCTCTTTGGCGAGTGTCTTATCGTATTGCAGCTTCACAAACATGGCAAAATGGTCGGAGCCACTATATGGCATGCGTTTCATTTCTATCAGTCCAAATGTTTCGCTGCAGAATATATAGTCGAGCGGAAACCGCATGATGCGGCTCTTAGCAGAGAAAGTGGCGAAAAATCCCCTGCCCCGGCGCGGGTCTAACAGCCTGCTGGTCTTCCTAAATAATTCTGTTGTATAACTCCACGCTACATCATTCAGATCTCCCATCACTATCACAGGGTGTTTACTCTTTGCAGCTTTAAATGCGATCTTCATTAATTCTTTATCCTTGGCAGTTGTCGTTAGAGACTCCTGCGGTGCCGGAGGCTCTGGGTGCAAGCCAAATATTTTCACTTTTTGACCCGATGGTAAAGTGACCGCTGCTTCCACCGACGGTATCTCATTTTTCACCAAAAACTTCACAGATCCTTCTTCCAGCGGCAGCTTGCTGTAGAACAGTAAGCCGTAAGTATTCTCCTGCGGTTGCTCCAGGTAGTGCGGGTACCTGTTGCGGAAGAGCTTCATCTCTTTCGCCCAGCTCTTATCTGTCTCCACCAGGAATATTACATCAGGATCACATTCCAGTATCTGCCGGCGCATGGTCTCATAATCGCGATTGTCCTGATACACATTGGCGCAAAACAGGCTAATACTGCTATCGGCCGACCCATTTTTTATCTGAACCATCTCGTGGGCGTATAAACTCGTATAGGGCATCACCTTGTAGGCCAGGTAAATGATGCTAACCGCCAGCAAGGTGATCAGTACCCAGTGCGGGGAATGTAAATGGGACAAGACCGTTGCCCATAGCAACAACACTGCTGAGTTGACGATCAGTTTTTGCGAGCGTGGGAACTCCAGCGCCCTGAACGTCCAGTAGTCGTTGCGCACTAGCGGTATAAACGTCAGCAGTATCATCACAATGCTGATCACCGCTAATACACCTTTTATAATTGACTGATATTCATCTACCATTTCGACTGTCTTCTTTTATCACATCCATTCTACCTCTGCATGTATAAAAAGGTTGTGCCGCTTCCCCATCATAATGCCAACTACAACAGTTTGTTTAGGTTAAACCTGTGCAAAACACAAAAGCAGCCCTACTGCAGAGCTGCTTTTCACTATTAATGAGTTAACTGTTAATCAGAATCTGAACTGGGATCACCCATGTGCTTGGGTCGACCCATTGAGCTTGCAACCATTTGTTTGGCCACCCGGCAAGCTTCTGCCGAGTCTTCGGCATGCACCAGGGCATAAATGGGTGAGCCGTGCGCATTGTGCTCCAGGTGGGTCTCACCGCCTCCGGGCACTCCGCTTTGCGTTTCTACACACACCAGCACCTCATCTCGCGCAAATATCACTTTGTAAGTCTTCATCTGGCCGTTCCTCCTGGGTTAGATACGCCTAAAACCAGTAAAAACCGTACCAGATGAGGTTTACAACAAGCTCTTACGTATGATTTGTTACGCCAACTAAAAACCAAAAGAAAACAACGGATAAGAAGGGATACGAATAAACTTAACGATAGCCCTGCCGAGCTGGTACCATTTTTTTGCCAATAATTACAAGTGGTCATTCCATCTCCAGGTTATGACCATGCACAAGGACGCTGATAACAGCGTCCTTTAGTTTTTTCGTGTATGGTTACACTTATGCTTTTACGAATTTGCCGTTGGCTATCAGTTCACCTTTCTCGTCAAGTATATTGTACAGGTACATGCCGGGTGCAGCCGTTGGCATATGCACCTGGAACAGGTAAGTACCGCTGGTAAATTCATCAGCTGAGCCATTGTAAACCGTTTTGCCAATAACGTCCTTGATCAGGACAGTGAGTTTTGCCTTTTCCGGCTGGTGTATCTCGATGTTCACTACATCTACCACCGGATTGGGGTAAATGTTGACCAAATCCTCTGCCACGAACTGATCAGTGAGAGCCACACTGTCGCGAGGCGCAGCAGGAACCGTTTGCGCATCTACCGCCATCGAGCTAATCACCAGTAGAAATATTTGTACGCATCTTTTCATTGAGTCCTCCTTTCATTTACATTAAAGAATAATAAAAACTCATGCCTGCGCAATGGACACAAAGTTATTTTTGTTTAACAATTTTTTGCAGTTAAAATGTCTCAATCAAGCCGCACGAAAAAGGGTGGCACCAGGCCACCCCAACACACCAATTACCATGAATCAATCATAATGAAAGTATCGTGCCGACAATGGCCATTACCACCGCGATGATCAGCGCCGGAGTAAACCCTTCTACCTCAAAACCACTGAAAAACTTGTCTGCTATCTTGATCATTACCGCCGTTACAAACAGCCGCACCAGGAACGAGAGCAACCCCAGGGTGAGGATATTGAGCGGCAGCCGGAGAAGAAAACCCACGGTCGCATTCAGGAAACCCACCACCAGCGCCACGCCTACCGCCGTCCCAAAGCTGCTTACCTTGACGCGGGGCATGATCTTCTCCAGCACCAGCAGTATAAGCGCATTGACTAGCAATTGTACTAAAAAGCCCATCGTTAAACAGTTTATAAGTTTCTTTAACAGAAACTATGCCAGCCTTTGTTTCAGCCACTAATGCTTAGGGTAAAAATTTTTATGTCGGCAATGGGTTACCTCCGGGCCAAAATGCGATTAATAGAAAAAGCTATTATGAAATCGATCAAAACTTTGATGCTGCTGGGTGCTTTCGGTCTGTTCGCAGCATCGTGCGGTGAGAGCACTGAAAACGAAACTACTGTTACTGACACTGCTACTGCAGTTCCTGTAACTCCAGTTGACACTGTTGCTGGTGGTACTATGGACGCTGCTACTACTACAGGTGGCGTTACTGACACCGTAGCTGCAGACACTGCTAACCACGCAGCTCACTAATAAGGGAAAGGAATAATTGACTTTGTTTTCTGTTATTGGTAAAAGCCGGCCTAGAGCCGGCTTTTTTATTGCCGGTAAAATATTTTTTTTTGTTTCAAACATCAATCGTAATATTGCGATTGATATGGGCGCGACCAAAACTGACCTCTTTACGAAAAAGCAAAACGAGATAGCAGCTATGGCCAAAGCTATAGCACATCCCGCACGTATTGCC
The DNA here is from genome assembly GCF_029269745.1 of Polluticoccus soli. Taxonomy (NCBI): domain Bacteria; kingdom Pseudomonadati; phylum Bacteroidota; class Chitinophagia; order Chitinophagales; family Chitinophagaceae; genus Polluticoccus; species Polluticoccus soli. The sequence continues at coordinate 372,326 of NZ_JARJHT010000003.1, forward strand.
ATACTGGAAGAGCTGTTGAAGGCTAACAGCTGCATTTGCGGCGACCTTGTAGAAGAACTGGGACTGGCGCAAGCCACTATCTCTCAACACCTGAAGGAGCTGAAGAACGTCGGGTTGATACAAGGCACTATTGAAGGCACCAGCATATGCTACTGCATTGACCCAAAAGTGTGGCTGCAATACAAGCAGACCTTTGCCGAGCTATTCAAAGACATGCCCGCTAATAATAACTGCTGCTAAAAAAATTTGACTTAATCAATCGCAATATTGCAATAAAGCCTAAACACTAATACAATGAGCACCGATCAGGAACTGAAGGATCTGGTAAAACAGAAATACAGCGAAATAGCGCTGCAGGACAAAGAAACTAACGCGGCTTCATGCTGCGGTTCGGGTTGCTGCAGCACAGAGGTATATAACATCATGAGTGATGATTACACCCAACTGCAAGGGTACAACCCCGATGCCGACCTGGGGCTGGGTTGCGGACTTCCGACCGAATTTGCGCAAATAAAACCCGGTGATACAGTTATAGACTTGGGAAGCGGCGCGGGCAACGATTGTTTTGTAGCGCGATCTCAAACCGGTGAAACCGGGAAAGTGATAGGTATTGACTTTACGGAGGCGATGATAGACAAGGCAAGGGCCAATGCAGAAAAGCTTGGCTTTAACAACGTTGAGTTCCGCCTGGGAGATATTGAACGGATGCCCGTAACAGCCAGCACTGCCGATGTAGTGGTGAGCAATTGCGTGCTCAACCTCGTTCCCAACAAAGCGAACGTATTCAAAGAGGTATTCCGAGTATTGAAATCGCGCGGCCACTTCAGCATATCAGACATAGTGTTGGTGGGCGAATTGCCTGCTAACCTGCAACAGGCTGCCGAAATGTATGCCGGATGCGTTAGTGGTGCTATTCAGAAAGAAGATTATCTCGGCCTCATCAAACAGGCAGGCTTTGAATCCCTCACCCTGCAAAAAGAAAAACAGATCATCATTCCAGACGACATACTCAGCACCTACTTGTCGGCCGAAGAGATCGCATCGTTCAAACAGAGCGGCACGGGCATATTTAGTGTTACTGTGTTTGCACGCAAACCAGATTGTTGTACGCCGGGTTCAGGCTGCTGCTAATAGACTATATGAAACAAAACATCTCACTTTATCTCGGCCGTCACAAGCGTTTCGGCATTATCCTGCTCGGCATAATCGGTCTTAACCTGACTATGGGTTTCGACCTCCGTTTCACGATCATCAACCTGCTTTGGATATTGATAAGCGTAGTAAAAATAGACTAATGAAGAACGTACTGGTATTATGCACCGGCAATAGCTGCCGCAGCCAGATAGCTGAAGGCTACCTGCGGCAGTTTGCCGGAGATAAGGCAATTATTTACAGCGCGGGGGTAGAAACACATGGCGTCAACCCGCGTGCAATTGCCATCATGCAAAAAGATGGCGTGGATATAACAGGGCAGACCTCCAACAACATGAACGAATACAGGGATATCCCGTTCGACTTTGTGATAACTGTATGCGATAATGCCAAAGAGCGCTGCCCTTACTTCCCTAGCAACGCGAAGAAGTTTCACCACAACTTCCCCGACCCGGCAAAAGCAACAGGAACGGAAGACCATATCATGCACGAGTTTCGCATGGTGCGCGATATGATAAAGGACTACTGCAAAAATTTTGTGCAAACCAATTTGGGCTAAGATGGAAGGAAAAGCACACTGGGAAAATGTTTATGCAACCAAACAGCCCAACGAAGTGAGCTGGACGCAAGACATTCCGCAGACTTCATTGGATTTCATTCACAGCTTTGGCGTTGACAGGAATGCCCGAATAATTGACATTGGCGGCGGCGACAGCAGGCTGGTTGATTTCTTGCTGGCGGAAGGCTATCAAAACATCACAGTGCTGGACATATCGGCCAATGCCATAGAACGCGCGAAGGAAAGACTGGGAGCTGTAGCAGAAAAAGTGAACTGGATCGTCTCCGACATTACGGAGTTTGAGCCAACTGAAACCTACGATGTATGGCATGATAGGGCCACTTTCCATTTCCTCACCACGCCGGAACAAATAACCAGGTATCTGGCCACGGCAAGGAACGCTGTAAAGGGCTATGTTACCATTGGTACTTTTTCGGAGAACGGACCTAAAAAATGTAGCGGTCTTGATATTAAACAATACACCGAAACGAAATTGGCGACAGAACTAGCCAACGGCTTTCAAAAGATCAGGTGTATAGAAGAAGACCATATAACGCCATTCAATACAGTACAAAACTTTCTGTTCTGCAGCTTTAAACGAGAGTTGAAAACCGCAGCTTAGCCACTAGCTAGAATGCCAGCCACGGTCCCAGACGTCAGCATACTCTTCGGGGTGGCGCTGAAACAGGCCGTGCACAAACGGACATAGAGGGACTACTTTTAGATCGTGGCTACGCACATAGGCCAACATTTCTGTTACCAGCCTTTTGCCTACACCCTGCCCCGAAAGCTTCTGCGATACTTCGGTATGAAAGATCACCATTTTGTTGGCGGTTATCCTGAAAACCATTTCGGCAAGGCGTTCACCATTCTCTTCTATTTTAAACGCTCCGTTACCAGTTGTAGGGTCCAGTTCCAGTTCGATATCGTTCATTGCAAATAAATTGGGTCATCTGAAGAGGTAAAAGTAACTCGATAAAAACTAAGAATCACAACCCGAAAGTTGTGATTCTCATTGCCTGTAATATCAGGCAGATACGCAGTACAGCTGCTATTATTATAACCTCATTTTAATACCTCAAACCACTTGTATGCAAACTCATCTTCAAAGAGATCACCGCAGCACAGGCACCTTTCCGGTAAATCGAAAACCTCTATCGTTGGCGATATTGATGAAGTAAAGCGCATTCTGCAGGTCCGCTGCTTCAATACTGTACTCTCTATGGCCAGCCGCCCATGTGCCAGAACGCAGTGCGCGGCCCTCGTAGTTATATAATGTATACTGCAACTCCGTTGTCGCCACATCTTCCAGCGCTACAGTTATTTCGCGGTCTGTTCTCCGTACTTCAGCCTGTGTGCGTGTCACCTCGCCTACCGACAAAGTACTGTCGGCGTATATTACCGAATCTATCCACTGACGGTAAGCAGACACCCTGGTATAGACACCCGGGGCATCAGTAGTCGTCCATGCACCGCCGCCCCAGCTTACAACACCCGTCTGCACCGGGCCATTGCTGGTGTTCGCAAACAGCGGTCCGCCGCTGTCGCCGGCGGCGCCGCCTATATTTCCACTAAACATACCTGCGCAAACCATGTCGGCCAGGATGGCGCCACCATATAGCTGGTTGCACTGCGTGTTGCCGATCACTTGTATTGGCGCAAACTGCAGCGTATCGGGCTGGGCGCCTAAGTTCAGCGTATCATAGATACCGAAGCCGACGATGTTCACCGGGTCGCCATCATCGTACAGGGAGTTATCTCCTTGTGCGGGCATGGCAATGGGCGAAACATTGGTTACCGGCGTACGGAGTTTTATCAGGGCTATATCATAACCATCGCCGGTAAGGCTATACTTTTTGTGCACATAGATCTTCGCCGACCTGACACGAACATAGCCACCTTGTGACGGCACATAAGGCGCTACCGCCACATCAATGCTGTCGAACTTCTTCGAGGTAAACTGGCTGAAAGCACAGTGTCCTGCCGTAAGCACCCATTGTGGGTGAATAAGCGAGGCTCCGCATATCAGCGGGCTGAGCGTGGCACTCTGTGGCGCTACCAGCGAGCAAAAGAAATCTGCATTGCCGGTGATGCCGCTGCCCCCTACTACGGGTTGGGCCGTGGCCTGTTTGGCTGCTGTCGCTATAACAGCCGAAAATGCTAGCGTAGATAGAAGCTTGTTCATGTACCTGGTTTTATGTCTTACTCCATTATAAATGCAGACAGAGTACAAAAGGTTGCCTGTTGGCATAAAAAAATAATTTGTCGCAACGACATAACTAAAACGCAACTTCAAACCACGCCCCCTATTGAATACCAATGCCGTTCAGTATGAACAAAAGCATTTGATTATCAAACCCATGTGGCACGATTTTTTAGCTTTTTTATTTTACAGCTGGTTGCCAAAAAAACGACTAGCTTCAATCTCAATTAGCACACAGCTTGGACGCCCTCGAAAACATATCGACCCAAACGGGTACCGACACCGCCACCCGGCACTTGTACGAACGCCTGGAAGCCCTCATGGCCGGACAGGGAGAAGTACTGGAAATGATATCGAAGGGCGCGCCTCTCGGCACTATTCTCAATCGTATCGTAGCATGGGTGCAGGCACAGAGCACAGAAGGCGCCATAGCCAGCATACTGCTGACAGATGAAGAGGGCAAGCACTTGCTGCATGGCTCTGCCCCCGACCTTCCCGCAGACTATAACAGCACCATACATGGTGCCCAGATAGGTCCCGAAGCAGGGTCGTGCGGAACAGCCGCTTACAAAACGCTCACAACGATCGTTGAAGACATTGCCACCGACCCGCTGTGGAAAGACTACAAAGACCTTGCATTGGCGCATGGTTTACGTGCCTGCTGGTCTACCCCTCTTATGGGAAAGGAAGGCAAAGTACTGGGCACGTTCGCTATTTATTATAAACACCCCAAAAGTCCGGCTGCCGACGACCTGCACATACTGAAGCTGGTAAGCCGCACAACAGTGCTTGCCATAGAGCACCAGCATGTAGAAGAAGAACGTACTAAAGCACGCCGTGCCGAACAGGCAGCACTTGAGGCCTCAAAAGCCGAAAGGCACCGGTTATACCAGCTATTCATGAATGCATCGGCCATGATCGCCGTATTGCACGGACCCAAGTTGGTGGTAGAAACTGCCAATCCTGCTTTTATGCAATCAGTGGGGCCTGGCCGTAAGGTGATTGGCCTGCCCATCAGGGAGGCGCTGCCAGAACTGGTAACCCAGGGCATTTTCGATATACTCGATATCGTGTACCAAACCGGCGAAACGCAGCAAGGTCACGAGATACTGTTGAAACTGGACCGCAACGAGGATGGTAACCTGCAGGATTGCTATTTCGATTTCGTAGCCAACCCGCTGAAGAATGAGGCTGGCGAAGTAGAAGGCATTTTCGGCCACGCGGTTGATGTAACAGAGTTTGTAATGGCCCGCAAGCGTGCCGAAGAAAACGAAAAACGCTTCAAGAGCTTTGTATACGCCTCGCCTGCCCCAATTGGTATTTACGTTGGCCGCGAAATGCGGATAGAAACAATGAACGATGCCTTACTGGCAGCCTGGGACCGCACGCGCGAAGAGGTAGAAGGAAAAACCTATTACGAGGTACTTTACGAGCTGGCGGACCAGCCGTTCTTTAAAATACTGGATGACGTATACACCACCGGCATCCCATACCACGCAACTGAAGACCGCGTTGACCTGATGCGCAACGGCGTAAAAACAACTACTTACTACAACTTTACCTTCTCGCCCCTGCTGGACGAGAACGGAAAAGTATATGGTGTGATGAACACCGCCACCGAAGTAACCGACCTGGTGCGTGCAAAACAACGATTGGGCGAGGCTGAAGAAAACCTGCGTAATGCATTGCACGTGGCCGATATGGCTACCTGGCACGCTGATCTTAAAGAGGGCATCGTTACCGTGTCTGAAAGATTGAAGGATTGGCTGGGATTGCAATCTACCAGGGCCACGATAGCCGTGCTGCTTGAAAAGATGCACCCCGACGACAAGACAGCAGCGATGGTGCCGATGGCCAATATCATTAATGGCGATGGCCACTACGAGGCAGAGCACCGTGTTACTGTAGACGGCAAAACAAAAATGCTGCACTCGAAGGGCAAACTGTACATGGATGAAAGGGGAATGCCTCAATACATGATAGGCACTACGCGCGACATCACCCTTGAAAAGCTAATGCAGGAAGAACTGGAGGCGCTGGTGGAATACCGCACCCTGGAATTGAAAAAAGCCAATGACGAACTGCTGACTGTGAACGACAACCTGCAGCAGTTTGTATACGTAGCCAGCCACGACCTGCAGGAGCCGCTGCGCAAGATCAATATCTTCACAGATATGATAGTGCGGAAACATAAACAAGAGCTAACCACCGATGGCGAGATGTATTTCGGAAAAATATCCGATGCGGCACAACGCATGTCAAGCCTACTGAGTGACCTGCTCAACTTCTCGCGCATGGGCGCAAAGCAGGAGGTATTCTTCCCTACCGACCTGAACCGCACCATCAGCAAGATAATAGTGGACTACGAAGTGCTCATCAAGCAAAAGAACGCTACGATAATAATCGACAATATTTGCCAGGTAGATGCAGTGCCTATACAAATGAACCAGCTTTTCTTCAACCTCGTGGGCAATGCATTGAAGTATTCAAAGGATGACAGGGCGCCGCTTATTCACATCGGCTCGCGCACGATGCCCAGACACGAAGTGCTGCAGTACGAACGACTGAACCCAAAAATAGACCACGTAGAGATAGTGGTGACCGACAACGGCATTGGATTTGAACAGGAATATGCCGAACAGATCTTTGTCATCTTCCAACGCCTGCACCGCCGCGAGCAGTTTGAAGGTACCGGCATAGGCCTTGCACTATGTAAAAAAATCGCGGAATTCCACAACGGTATCATCTTCGCCAAAGGCACGCCAGAAAAGGGCGCGAGCTTCCATATCATATTGCCGGTAAAACACGTGGGCTAGCCACTAGTCCTTACCATTAAACACATCACGCAGCTTGTTGATGTCGAGCTTTTTCATCTGCATCATGGCGGCCATGGCGCGTTCTACTTTTGTGCGGTCTTTATCTTTCAGCATTTTAATGAACTCAGACGGCACTATCTGCCAAGATACGCCGAACCTATCTTTCAGCCAGCCACACATCTGCGACCTTGGATCGCCGCCAGAGCTCAAGTTTTCCCAATAGTAGTCTATCTCCTCCTGTGAATCGCAGTAAACGATAAACGAAATAGCCTCGGTAAATTCAAACTCCGGTCCGGCGTTCAGCGCTACAAAGTCGGACCCTTCCAGCTTGAACTCGATGGTCAGCGTAGTACCTTCCAGCATCTGGTGCTGTTCAAAACCGGCATCGGTATAATAGGTCTTGTCGCCTATGGAAGAATTCTTGAAAATAGAGACGTAGTGGGTTACCGCCTCGTCGGCATTGCGGTTGAACCAGAAGTTGGGGACGATCTTTTGAACGATGGCCATGTGTATTTAGGATTTGGATGCACACAAGTTCCTAAATTTTCGAACCAATCGATCGTTATTCTACAATACCATTTTTAACGGCATACATAACCAGGCCTGCGGTGTTGCGCACTCCAATCTTTTCCAACAGGTTAGCGCGTATACCTTCCACCGTGCGTGCACTCAAAAAAACTTTTTCACCTATCTCCGCAGCCGTATGTTCGGCGCAAATAAGACGCAGCACTTCCAGTTCGCGGTCGTTCAGTTTTATTTCGGGCTTGAAGCGCGGCGATGCTTTTTGTTTTTGCATCAGGCTTTTCAGCATGGTATTGCTCACCAGGTCGTTGAAGTAGTAGCCCGTTTCGTGCGCAGAACGGATGGCGGTTTTGATCTCATCGGGCTCTGCGTTCTTTATAAGATAGCCATTCGCGCCGTTCTCCATCAGGTGCACAATGAAGTGCTCGTCATCAAACATGGTAAGGATAATGATCTTCATATCCGGGTATAGCCTGCGTATCTCCTTGGTGGTGTCTATGCCATCCATCTCCGGCATCTTCAGGTCTATCAGCGCCACATCGGGCTGTTGTTGCTCCAGCAGCTCCAGTAGCTTACGGCCATTGTCGGCTTCACCTATGCAGTCTATACCCTTGTCGTTACTGAGGGCAAAGCGCAATCCCTGGCGAAATATCTTATGGTCGTCGGCGATGGCAAATTTGATGGCAGGCATAGTGAGATCGTTTTAATTATTAGCGGGCATCAGCGGCGCGGCTACTTCTATGGTGTACCAGTCGCCATCTTTGTCAAAAGAAATGTTCGCATTGATAGACTTCAGCCTGTTCACTATATTCTTCAGACCAATGGCGCCTTTCTTGTAGATCAGCTCCTCATAGTCCTGCTGCAGCAGTCCCTTGCCGTCGTGACTCAGCTTTATCTTCAGTTCACCATTCACGTCTGTCTGCATGGTGATGTTTTGCGCATTGGCATGTTTGATACAATTGTTCATCAGCTCCTGCACCACGCGGTAGGCTGATAGCTCCAGTTGCGCATCCAGCCGTGGTAAGTCATTCACCTTTACATAGATCACCTTCACAACACCCGACTTACTAATGATCTCCGACAGCGACTGCAGTGAGGTTTGCAAACCCAAATGATGCAGCGTGCTGGGCTGCAGCTTGTGTGATATGCTGCGTATCTTCTGTATGCTCTCGTCCAGCAGCTCTTTCGACTGTTGTATCGCGGCCTCGTCGGTCAACTCTTTCTGGTGCAGGAACAGGCGGGCCGAAGCTAGTGTAGCACCAACATCGTCGTGTAGCTCGCTGGCTATGCGCATGCGCTCCTGCTCTTCGCTTTGTATGCCTGCCTGTATCAGTTCCAGTTCTTTCTGCTCCTCTATCTGCTTTAGTTCTACCTGGTGGCGTATCACCCTGCGTTGGTACATCACTACAAACAATATCACCCCCATGGCCAAAGCCAGCATGGCAGCGATACCTATGATGATGAGACTAGTGAGATTCACGCGCAACAGGTTTGTAATGGTATAAAGCTACAGCTATCAGGAGGTTTTTGGTGATGTTGAGGGTTAGGAAAACATAACTCCATATCTTATTAAATACGTCAAAGTCCAGCGAAAGCAAGTAGTCCATAAAAAGGAATAGCAGAAAGGTGCCGGAAGCATAAATAGTCAAGGCCACATTTAGCCAGAAAAACCAGGACCGGTCAAGAAACAATTCATCCTGTTTCTGGAGCAGGCTATAAAACCCAAGAATACCATACACAATGTATACAAAGGCAAAAATGCTCGTGCCAAGCATATTGAATTGTAAAAACGATTTGTTTATGGAATTGAAAACAAAGAACGTGGCGAATGTGATGAGAATTAAGTAGAAAAACCGACTACTCTTAAAAACCCGTTCTTTATATAGAAAACTCACCAGAACGAACTCTAACAATATAAAAACGTTAGATGGCCATTGGTGGTTAATAAAAAGAATCCGCTTAAATGCAAAAACGGTCAAATCAAAGATCAACCCTATTAGTGGATACAGCCACAACAGAGTTGATCTTTTCTTAAACCCGATCGTTAACGGGACAATTGGTGATAATATGGATGAGGCTAGTAAAAGCAAACCCGAATCGTTTGGATTATTTCAACTTAGAGATATCAACCTCGTCATATTTTGTTGGAGGCACGTCGCTGATATCATAGTGCATCAGTTCGCCGCTTGCCGTCGTTACCCTGATAACTATATCACCCTCACCGTTTTTAGCTCCTTTGAAGAAAGAGATATTAGACGGATTATGTTGAAGAATAATCTTTTTGAACAAGGGGAATGTATAGCTTACAGACGTGATAAGAGAATCAGCCCTGTCTATCTTAATCACCTTAAATTTGATATCGGTATCATGAGCCTTATCGGCATCATTGCCCACTACCAAAATCCTGTGATCGCGGCAATCATAGGTATTTACAATTTTCCTTATTTGCGCCACCGTTTTAGGGCTAAAACCGCCACCCGTATATCCGCTACCTGTGGTCATTTGCTCAAATACCGTTCCGTCGATATAATGACACCCAAGCACCGAATCCAGGCATTGTTGTGTGCAAAGAGAGTCTTCCGTGCATTCAGCACAAATGATCCGGGATCCCGCTAATTTCGTTTGTTCGACTTGTGCATCACTTGCCTGCACTGTTGTATCGATCGTAGCAGTTTCCTCCTTCGTCTCACTATTTCCACACGATGCCATTACCGCCAGCAGGCTACAGCCCATTAATTTCAAAAATGCTTTTTTCATAGGTTTTGTTTTGTGTGATCTGACATTAAGTATATACAATTGTTGGCAGCTATCATAGCCGGATCACAAAGGACGAAACTTTATGCCGCCAATGCAATAGCGGAACTACGTATTTCGGTTTACGTAGAACTACGCAATTACGCTATTACAGACAATTAGTCTTTTCATTTCTAGTTTTTAAGGTGAAAATATTCTCTTGAATATAAGTCTCTTGAAACACGAACAGTACCGCTAAAAGGAATTTTTGATCCACATAGGCGTAAGATGCGTATAAACACGCTTCGTAAATACGTAACATTACTATTGCGTTCACTATATTAATGATTGATATTTGTGCCAGATCAATAATAGTAAATCAGTCATCTTATGAAAACTTCATCCTTTACAATTCCTACCCGAAACACAAGTAACCAGCAAGCACATGGTACCAGGCAATCATTGATCGCACCTATAACTATTAGTTAAAAAACATGACTACGAATGTAACGCCGACCAAAGAGCTGAACCTGCAGATACAGCCGAACTTCGAACGTCCTCCGATGGCATCAGCTCCTGCGAGCACAACGCTGGACGGAAGCAAGGTAATAAATGGATTACAACCCGACGGCACCACCGTCGCAGGTATCAAATCCAACGAAAGTTTTTTGACAGCAGAGGAGCTAACCACGCGACCTGCCTATCCAGGTATGCTGGTCAACTACAATCGTGTACTGAGTTCGATTCCGGCCAGCATACGAGATACCAGGGGCCGAAACATAACAGTTGCTGTGCTCGACGATGGCCTTGATCCCATACATCCTGATTTTTCCGGCGCGTACAACAATATTACCGATACTACGTCTGGCCAGCCATTAGCAGCTGACATCAACCAACACGGCACACCCGTTGCAGGTATTATCGGCGCTCGCTCTGCTTCGCCCAGCAATGGCATTACAGGTGTAGCACCCGAATGCAAGCTTTTGCCCGTCCGCATCATCAATGGCGCAGATGCAAGTCCGAAGTATGTTATCGCAGGTATAAAATACGCGATTCAACAAGGAGCAAATATCATCAACATCTCGCGCGCTATGCCGTTTGATGACGAACTCAACCAACTGATCACCGATACGGTAAACAATAAAAACATCATTGTAGTAGCAGCCGCCGGCGATGGCAAACTAATGCTGCCACAATACAGGCCCTTCCCGGCCAGTAGCAACGCCTGCATAGCGGTAGGATCTGCAATGCCTGCCTTTTTGAGTGCGCAAAGTGCGAGTCTACCGCCGGTCGTGACCATATTTGCTCAAAGATGGATGCCAGGCACTAGCAGCCAGAATTTTTATATCCAGGAACCCGGCAGCAGTTTTGGCTGTGCGTTCATATCGGGTATCGTTGCTTTAATGCTCTCGGCTGGTTGTGCACAAAACCGGGCAAGCGTTATGAACAACCTACGTCAGTTTGACACAACTGTAGACAATCCGGCATTTGTAGATGCAGGGCAATTCACTTACAAAATATCGTCTTAATAAAAACACACACGCAATGAAAACCATCACACTTTCGCTTGTCGCCATTCTTTTTGGAAGCTCGATACAAGCGCAACCGTACGCTTTTAACGATGCAGTTGCACTCAGAAAACTGGTCGTCGGAAAAACATTCACACCCGCCAGCCTGAAAATTGCTGATACGATCCTTTCAAAATACCTGGACGTTAACGCGGGCGAAGATGTACGAGTTGACTTCTACCAGGAAAATGACCTGTTTATCCCATTGCTTCCTGCGGGCAGCGCCTTTGCGGGCCTGAGCGGAATTCCTGCAGTTGGCGCGGGCAACCCCTTTTCTTCCATTGGAGGTCTTGATGTTACGACCCTGGCAGATGGCATTGCACGCTTCCTGGTAAAACGTACAAAAGAAGAACTCAGTGTTGCATTCTTCGATAAGTTCAGGAAGGAAATGAGCAAAGAAAAATATCGCGATGCGGTCACATTGTTTCCAGAAACATGTGACATGCTCGGCGATATAGGCGACAACATCTACATGTACCAGGCATTTCTCCCCGCACTGCAGGAAGCGTTTCAGCAAGACCTGCGCATGCTTACCAATAATTTGCCCAAAGTGATCACCGATGGCAACTACGCAGCGTTCTTCAACCGCCACCCGCTGTTAAAATACACCTGCCTTTCTGGAAATTATGTTACCAATGGTATACTTAACGAAGTACATCCGGGAAAGATCATCGAAGGTTTTCCGGTTGAATACATAGACAGCATGGCGAAGGAACAATATGCCAGCTACGACACGTTTGCCACGAAAAATATTTCAGCAACGCTGAAGCTATTCCAACTCGTCTCTACTTCCTTCAAAGCACAAAACAATAGTGATTACTGGGTACCAGCCGACTCGGTGAAGAAAGCTTTTTCTGACCCGCTGACAGTTAGAATATACTTGTCGCTGATAGCAGAACAGGCTGAAGACATTGAATTTGTAAGAATAGACGGCAATGAACGTTCTGTAGCAACCATACTGAAAAAACTGGCTGCCGCCTACAACGCGAATTACCCCGAATATGCTGCATTTTGCACACAACTTGTTGCAAAAGGAGAAACTGTGCATGGTTACATTCTGGAAGCCGAAAAGATAACGAGGGAAAAACAAACACCTCCGTTCGAGCTCTATTACAACTATTTCAACGGCGTGGTAGACCTGATTGAACAGGCAGGCAGGTTTACCGAACTGCCTTTCATGGAGAAGAAGGGCATGGGCAGATTCGACACCACCTTTGCCAATTACATTCGTATTTGTCGCCGCACATCAGACCTGGCACTCAACATTAAAGAGCGCAACTACAGTACCGCCGCGGTCGACGCTTACACCATATACAATTTTGCCTTCAGCAAACCCGTCATAGAAAAAGACCAGGAGTTGAAGTTGCTGGGAGCAGAAGAAGACAGGATCATGAACGCCCAGCGCTTTTCACCAGTTCTGCTACGTCTGGGTACATTTATGGCTTCGGTGGCTGAAGCCAAAAGTTCGGAAGAAGTGAGCGACGCCATAGAGGCCGCGGCCCTGCCTGCAGGATCATCGCGTGTAAAGCGTGAGTCGCGGGGTAACATTGCGCTCAACGCCTACCTCGGTCCGTTCGTAGGATATGAGCGCATTGAAGGCATTGACGATCAGTTCCAATTCAATTCGTACGGCCTGCTGGCGCCTGTGGGCGTGTCGGCAAGCCTCGGCCAGTTCTACTCCGTCTTCAGCGGAAAACACACCAGCTCGCTTTCACTATTCTTATCCGCTATAGACTTGGGAGCCGTAGCCGCGTTCAGGATGGAGGACGATGAAACATCCCAGATACCAACCATCACACTACGCGAACTGGTAGCACCGGGTGCTTTCCTTATTTACGGCTTTGGCAAAACACCTATATCATTTGGAGCCGGCTGGCAAATAGGTCCTCGTCTGCGTAATGTAACGGCAACCGACAATACAGTATCAGAAATGTATTCCAGGTTCAGCCTATCGTTTACGGTAGATATACCGCTGCTCAACTTTGCCACCTGGCCGGGCAACAGGCAATAGACTTGTCAAACGATATCAACCGATCCCCGCCATCAGCGGGGATCTTTTTTTGCATACCTTATCCTCCCCTAACTTTACCCCATGAACCTCTATATAAAGAACATGGTGTGCAACCGTTGCCGCATGGTGGTGAAGAACGAACTGGAGAAGGTTGGTATCGAACCCCTGAATGTGCAGCTGGGCGAGGTGGAACTGGCCGAAAAACCATCGGCGCAGCAAATGGATGAGCTGAAACACAACCTGGCGGACGTAGGCTTCGAGCTGATAGATACAAAGAAGGGACGCATCATTGAGAAGATAAAGAATGTGGTCATCGACCTCATTCACCACAGCGAAGACCAGACCAAACTCAAATACAGCGAATACCTGTCAGAAAAACTTAATCACGATTACTCCTACCTCAGTAAGCTATTCTCTGAGGTAGAAGGAAAGACCATAGAGCAATACATCATATCCCAGAAAATAGAGAAGGTAAAAGAGCTGCTGGTGTACGATGAATTGTCATTAAGTGAAATAGCCTGGCAACTGGGTTATAGCAGCGTGGCGCACCTTTCGGCGCAGTTCAAAAAAGTGACCGGGCTCACCCCAAGCTTTTACAAAGACAAAGGCATGCACCACCGCAAACCTCTGGACGGGGTTTAATAGCCAGTTAATAGAATTGTCATAGTGGGCTAAGTCGCCAACGGCAGATCATCAATTTTTCCGTAACTTGTATCAAGAAATAAAAATCAGCCATTATATGAAAAGACTCTTTACTACTCTAGGCCTCATCGCCGTAGCTGCCGTGGGCTATGCCCAGGAAAATGCTACCGACTTCACCGCCACAGATTGCAATAGCACCAGCCACACCTTGTTTACTGACCTGGACGCCGGAAAAACCGTGGTGATGGTATGGGTAATGCCTTGCAGCGCCTGCAATAACGGCACCAGCAATGCCTTTACCGCCGTGCAAAATTATGCAGCTGCACACCCCGGCAAAGTGCTGTACTACCTCATCGGCGACGGGATCGGAAATGACCAATGCTCTACCCTCCAGACTTTTGCCACCAACAATGGTGTAGACCTGAGCAAGGTGAGCGTATTCAATAATAACGGTAACACTATTGACGAAGCCAACTATGGCGGCAGCGGCATGCCACACATCGTGATAGCCAGCGGTACCGATCACAAGATCTGGTACAATGAAAAGAACGGCACTGGCGCAGGCATCGTTGATGCACTCAACAAAGCGACCGGTGTAAACGAAGTGGCGCAGCAACTGAGCTTCAGCATGAGCCCTAACCCTGCCGGCGATGTACTGAACATCAAATACGCACACGACATCACCAGGGTGACCATTATTTCTATTTCAGGACAGGTAGTTAGAGACATTAGCTACGAAGGCGGAAAACAAAACCCTTCTATCAATATGTCGAAAATACCTGCAGGCAACTACATGATAAAAGTACAGGACAACGAAGGCCGCAGCGGCATCGAGCAGATAGTGAAACTATAACAGCAAGCCCACTTACATAACTTAAGAGAGCCATTCCGCAAGGGGTGGCTTTTTTAATGTACCATAATCATGTAACACTCCTCCATAGTTGTATAACAGTCCGCCCACCCCGCGGTGCGACCTTTGTGTTATAATCTTTTAGCGATGACACATACATACAACATCAGCAATATGACCTGCTACGGCTGTGTAGCCAAGGTAAAAAGCGAGCTGCTGAAGCTGGGCGATATACTGAGCGTAGACCTGCAGCTGCAAGCGCCACAGGCTACCATTACTATGCAAAAACACATCCCTACTTCCGTACTGCAACACGCCATTAGTAACGCTGGCGAAAATTATAAGATATCAGAAGCGGACACTTCAATGCATCATACCACGACCGCAGATGACACAGCAGCAACCACCAACTCCTATTTTCCCATCTTCCTGATATTCGGCTACATCACTGGTGTCACGCTACTGGTACAGGCTGCGCAGGGCGGTTTTCACCTGATGCAATGGATGAGCCACTTCATGGCGGGCTTCTTTGTGGTATTCTCTTTCTTCAAGCTCATGAACCTGAAAGGTTTTGCCGAGGGTTACCGCACGTACGACGTAGTGGCTAAAGCAGTTCCCGCCTGGGGTTTCATCTATCCTTTTGTTGAGCTGGCTTTGGGTGCTGCTTTTCTTACAAGCTTCAACCCGATGATAACTAATGCGGTGACGCTGGTAGTAATGGGTGTGAGCACCATAGGTGTAGTACAAAGCCTGCTGAAGAAAACACCTTTCCAGTGCGCTTGTCTTGGTACGGTAATTAAACTGCCACTCAGCAAAGTCACTTTGTTTGAAGACCTGCTGATGGTGGCAATGAGTGCTATAATGCTGGTATTGCTATAACCCTTTGACGAACAATAACGCATCAAGATGAAACAATTGTTTTTCCTGGTATTCCTGCTTGCTTTCTCGATGGCTGCTACGGCTCAGCATGAGCACCATATGCAACAACCGCCGAAGAAGGCTGCTCCTGCGCCGAAACCAGCCGCTACCAAAAAGCCTGCTAAAAAAGCGACTCCGGCTAAGGCCGCTACAACAAAGAAGCCTGCAAAAAAAGCGGCTGCCACAGCTCCCCAAAAAGCAGTCGCACCCAAAGCCACTCCAACGCAGCAACACGATCACAGCATGCATATGCAACCTGCAGCTAAACCTGCAACAGATCATAGTATGCACATGCAGCAACCTGTGGATACCACACCAACACACGACCACAGTGAACACATGCACGCGGCCGACACTACCATGCAACACGACATGGAGGAGCACGACCACACTACGCACAAAGGTCATGAGATGAACATGGAAGCTGATTCGTCAATGCAACACGATATGGGCGGCATGCACGGCGATCACGACATGAGTAGCATGAGTCATGCCTACTCGCTCAACCTGCCTATGAACCGCAATGGCTCGGGTACCGGTTGGCTGCCCGACGAATCACCCATGTATGGTAAGATGTACCACACCAAGAAATGGATGTTCATGTTGCATGGAAATGTTTTTGTGCGCTATGTAAAAACAGACCTGTTTGATAACGGTACCCGTGGCGATTCCAAATTTGATGCACCCAACTGGTTCATGGCAATGGGCCAGCGCAAAGTGGGCAAACGTGGCCTGTTCCACTTCAGTACTATGTTCTCGCTAGATGCACCGATAGTGGGTGGAGAAGGTTACCCGTTGTTATTCCAGTCTGGTGAAACATGGAAAGGCAAACCGCTGATAGACCGACAGCACCCGCATGACCTATTCTCTGAACTGGCGGTGAGCTATGCACACGCCTTCAGCAAAAAAGTAGATGCCTTTGTGTACGTAGGTTATCCCGGAGAGCCTGCTTTGGGCTCTGTAGCCTTCATGCACCGCCCTTCTGCTATGCCCAACCCCGATGCACCCATCAGCCACCACTGGAATGATGCTACACATATCACCTTTGGTGTAGCGACGCTGGGTGTACGTGTAGGCAAGTTCAAGCTCGAAGGATCTTCGTTCACCGGCCGCGAGCCGGATGAGGACAGATATAATTTTGATAAACCACGTTTCGATTCCTGGAGCGGAAGGCTGTCGTTCAACCCATCCAACAACTGGGCATTTCATGTAGGCCATGGCTTTGTAAAGGAGCCCGAGACAACACACCCCGGCCAGGACGTAAACCGTACCACCGCATCGGCTACTTATAGTAATGTAGTGCGAGGCAACCTGCTCAACGTTACTGCCCTATGGGGACTAAACAAAAAAACACAGCTCGACGGCGAGAATGCTGCCCTGCTCGAAGCATCGTACGCTGTCAACAGGTTGAATGTGTACACGCGTTATGAATGGATACAAAAATCTGCAGAAGAGTTAGGACTTGAAGAGCCCAACTTCGATCATCACGATATCTTCCCCGTCAATGCGCTCACGTTAGGTCTTGCTTACGACCTGTTCCATCTTGGCGTCATCCGCATAGCAGCAGGAACGCAAGCTTCGCTATATATAGCGCCTGAAAAACTCGATCCTATTTATGGCAACAACCCTATGTCGGGACAGGTATACCTGAGATTGTACCCAACACTGATGAGATAATATACTAAACACTACTTCGTAGAAGCCGCAGCAATACTGCGGCTTTTTTTATTGCCGCTCCATCGGCACGGGTTTTGGGCAATTATTTAAGCACTACTCAACCTATCACTATGAAAAAAGAAGAGTTTGACAAACTGCCTGATTCCGAAAAACAGCACTATAACCATTGCACGAAATGCAACGTGTACTACGACACGCGCGACCATAAGCAGTCGCAAAAACATGTGCACGGCATCAACAGCGATGAGTTTACTACGCAGGTAGTTGAAATGACTGAGCTATAAAAGAGATGCCTTATAGCATTTGCAACCTTTCAGCGCTCACCGGCTTTTCCATAAAGGTGATAACATAAGGATCTGCCATCGCCTTGTCTATATCTTTCTGGTTGATGGTAGAACTAAGCACTACTATCGATTGCTGCCTTATCATCTCCGGCAGCTCCCGGTAATGTTCCAGGAATTCGAACCCAGTCATTCCGGGCATATTAATATCAAGGAAGATGATGTCCGGTAAGCTCTCCTCATTCTTGATGACGCCAAGATAATCGAGCGCCAGCTGCGCCGACGGCATCGTGAGGATGTGCTCTGCAAAATAGGTTTGCCTGATCATCTTCTCCGCAACAAACCTGTCTATGTTACTGTCGTCAATGATCAAGACTCTCTCGTAGCGAAAGATATTATTCATAATGGTAAAGAACAGGAACGATGGTCGTACAGCAACAATAATACGTAAATTTATTCATCCTTTATTTTACATAAGTAAACCAGGCCCCCAATCGAAAGTAAAAATGCCACCCTACACTTTGAAGACCCACGCTTTCACGGCCTTACAGTCGGTTCTAAGACGTATTTAAGAGATATGCATACGCGGAAGACCTCGTCAGTATAAGCCAGTTATAGATGGCTGAAACATTTCTGTTTTTTAACCCTACCGCGCAATGCACGTCACTGCTATTTTCGCCGGCATAAAGCACGGCCATGCACATTTACAAGATCACATTTCTAAAAAACCAGGTACTATCGGTCACGGAGGCCGAACCTGAAACACATTTCGACGGGAGTGTTTTTTACGAGCAGGCAAACGGGCAACTGATATTCGCCATCGTCAAGGCAAAATCAAAGGAAGCTGCAGAGGAGATCGCCAAAGAGATAGTTGACGGTATCGAAAAGTCATAGCTGGTTTCACAGTGGATCATCAGCCACAAAAAAAAGACGCTGCCTTATGCAACGTCTCTCTGTATGGTCTACAGTGGGATGCATGGAGCATACCCTTACTCTTTAACATATTTACCTATGGCGATTATGTTGTCTTTTTCATCATACACTGCATAGCTGTACACACCCTTCGCCAGCTGCGGAATATCCACATCAATAGCTGGTTGCCCATTCACCGTTGCTGCCGCACCTGAGGTGTATATATATTTTCCCATTACGTCGCGCATTTCCACCACGAGGTTTTTCTGCGCAAATGGATTATTATTTGTTTCTATAAGTTTAATACCCATATTAGGCCGGTTGGAAACTACTCCTGTAGCATTATCTGCGGGTATTTCGTTATTTGTCAGCTTGTTTTCGGCGAAAGCATTGGTATAACCTGCTATTATCACACACATGCCTGCTACCAGGCCCTTCATCACTTTTTTCATAAATCACTATTTATAGGAAACGATTCACTACTATACTTATAAAACCGTGCCAGCGAGAGACATTACACATAAACACATTTAACAATATGTAAATTTTATTATATCGGCCTTAATTTTTCAGTAGAAATACGGTTGCTGTGCAGCTGACAGTGGTCGATTTTTGTATTCTAAATGATAGCAAAAATTAATAGAAAAGCAACTATCTAATTCATTGTATTTATTACCACTACAGGTTATTTTGTGTACGCTGTATTATGACTATCAATATGATGACTGCACTGGACGACAGGATATGCGCCGCAGTAAACAACATTAAGACAACCGCCAACGAATACCCGGGCGTCGTGATCATACAAAACCTGGCTACCCAACGGTTGCTATATATGTCCGACAGGGGCCTGAACATCCTGGGTGCGAACTGGGAGGACATGGCAAAACTCACTCTCGAGGAGTATTACATTCGTTTCTTCAATATCGAAGACCTGAACGACTATGCACCCAAGGTTTTTGAATACCTGGAAAAGAACTCGCCCGACGATTCAGTCACCTTCTTTCAGCAGGTAAGGTCAAAAGATGGTAATTTCAGGTGGTACAATACATCCATCAAAATACTAATGCAGGATGATGAAGGCCGTCCCCTGCTCACCATCGTATTCGCCGTCCCCATCGATCCGCTGGAAAGTGTAAAACATAAAGTCGACCGCCTGCTGGAAGAGAATACCTTCCTGCGCGACAACTACCAGAAATTCTCCAAGCTGGGCGACCGTGAAAAAGGCGTGTTGAAAGCGTTGGCCCTGGGTAAAAGCAGCCAGGAGATATCTGCAGAATTGTTCATGTCTGTAGCCACTGCCGATACCCACCGCCGCAACATAAAACGCAAGCTGGGTACACAGTCGCTATACGAGCTGCAGCAGTTCGCGCGTGCATTCGATTTAATCTAATATTAATCCAAATTATTCCAAAATACCCAGTTCTGAGTATTGTCGGGCTTCCTACTGTTTTGTTAATTTTGCAGAGATTCCTTTATCAATCATCGAAAGCTATGCAAAACTGCTCCTAAACGGGAGAAGCCAGGCTATTGCCCCTATATAACTAAGATCACGACCCGGTACGAAACAAACCACAACACGTATACCTATGTACACATTTACGAACAAGTTCAGAAGCCTGCTGCTGGCAATTGCAGTACTCACTTCACTGGTAGCCTTCCAGTCGTGCGAAAAAAAGGACCCGTGCGGCGAGAGCTGCGTAAACGGCTACTGTGCCGATGGTGACTGTGTTTGCCAGACAGGCTACAGCGGCAAATGGTGCGCTACTTATGTAGGTGGCGGTAGCAGCTCATCTTCAGGCGGCTCTACATCATCTTCTGGTGGCTCGTCTTCAGGAAGTTCTACATCTTCATCTGGCGGATCATCATCTTCTTCGTCAAGTTCATCTGGCGGTAGCTCTTACAAACTGACTTTCTGGTCAGATTTCCAGGGCAACCCGATCAGCGTATATGTTGACGGTTCTTATGCGGGCCAGATCACTCAATACTACAGCAGCACACCTTCTTGCGGCGCTACAGGCTGTGTTACTAAAACATACACAAGCCCACGTACTGTTTCTTACTCAGCCGAAGACGGCACACAAACATGGAACAGTTCTGTAACAGTGAGTGCAAGCTGTAACACAATGTGTCTTCAGGACTAATAAGACCAATAATAGCTTTTGTGTAAATGAATCTTGAAGTATGTATTCAGCTATAAGTTTATTTATTGCTAAACGCAACATCCGCTGGCTCTCATTACTGCTGGCGGATGTTGCGCTTATATGGGGCGCCTTTGCCTTGTACAGTTACAACACCTGGTACCAGAATTTCATTGGCAACGAAGCCCGTTTGGCGCTCGGTGCCATTGCCGCGTTCTATACCATCGTGTCTATCATCAACACCATCAGCCGTCGCGATGATGAAACTGCTACCTCACCGGGGCAGATCTTTTTCTCGTCGCTGGCGCAGCTGGCCGACAGCATAAGCAACACCGGCCAATTCACCATACCGCGGTTTGTTTCGCAGCAGCGGAAAACACAGTTCCTGTTCCTGGTTGTGAAGTTGTTCTTCATCCCCATCATGGTGCAGTTTACCGTGGGCAACAGCATAGACATGGCGCGCGAAATAGAACGTGTGGTGAAGACCGGCATGGACCGTACGTTTTTCATGTGGTTCAACAACATCGCCTTTCCGCTGGCGCTTACCGGTTTCTTTTTGCTCGATACCGCGCTGTTTACATTCGGCTACCTGTTCGAGTCGCGCAGACTGGGCAATAAGATACGTTCTGTAGAACCTACCTGGAGTGGCTGGTTAGTAGCACTTATTTGCTATCCTCCATTCAACCAGGTGCTGAGCGAAGTAGCCCCGCAATACACCAACATGTATGCATGGTTCGATGGGTCTACGGGTGCCACTTTCGTGCTGCGCCTTGCTGTCGTTTCGCTCATCGGCATCTATGCATGGGCATCGGTATCGTTGGGCACGCGCTGCAGCAACCTCACCAACCGCGGCATTGTAACCGGCGGCGCTTATCGCTTCGTTAGGCACCCGGCATATATAGCCAAAGTAACGGCCTGGTGGTTGACACTGATCCCAATACTGCCCGGCAATCCGTGGGCTATTTCAGGTATGGCAGTATGGACGGTAGTGTACTACCTGCGCGCCATAACAGAAGAACGTCACCTGCTGGCAGACCCCGAGTATGCCGACTATTGCGAGAAAGTAAAATGGCGCTTTATACCGGGCGTTATCTAGTAGTGATACGTAAAAAGATCACGTACAACTACGCTGTTCTAACCTAACATCCTGTCAGACATTTGTAGAAACAGATCATTAATTATTCAGAACGAAAAAACGGACATTATATGAAAAAACTCAGCTTAACATGGCCATTGGCACTGCTCTTTATCCTTACCTCTTTTTTAAGCGCCTGCTCTAAAGACGAAGACGATCCTGAACCAACACCAACTAACACTACCAAATATTGGGAGATGGGCGTTGAAGGCGGAAACTTCTCTATCAACACCAAAGACCTGGTACTGTACGACGATGGTGTAAGCGTGAACTACAACAACTATTACGTGATGCAGACATCACTGCCTACATCAGACTTTGAATACTATGGCCTGGCAATACTCGTACCTAACGACCCATCGCTATACAGTGTCGACGTGTCTGGCGTAAGCGCTATCGTGAGCCATGCAGGCGGCGAAACAGGCAATGTGTACACTTCGGGAAAATATGTTGACCAGATAGAGCTGAAAGGCGAGACCTACCTGCGCTACAAACTAGAGATGCGCGACCAGCTGTTGAGTGCAGATGCCAACACCTTCCACAACGTAGTGACGTCAATGACAGTAAAGTACACGAATAAATCTACAGGCGCCCTGGTAAACTCGCGCAATGTAAAAGTTGAAGTATACGTAAGAGATTAATCAACCAACACAGCATTCAATTTATGAAACAGATATTCTTCCTGCTTACACTGATGATGCCTTTCGTGATGAAAGCGCAAACACTGAAACCGGGTTATTACAAATCACAAGACGGCTACATTACCGTAACTGTGAACCAAGAAGGTGATGCGATCAACATGAAAGACCAGGCTGGCGACCACGTATATCGCAACGAAGGTGGCACATACCGCAACACCAACCCGAAGTATTCAAACTTCACGATCAATGTTGTGGATGCTGATCACTTCCAAAGTCTGAAGAACGGTGCCGGTGCTCACACCTGGACCTACTCTGGCAAAGCGCCTAGCGCCGAAGACTTTGTAAAAGACGAAGAGAACGAAGAAGACTGCGAAATGGCCCAGCGGTACATGGAACTGGCGCAGAAAGGTGGCGATGATACGCAGGTAAACACCTTTTGCGGCGCAGCTGCACTCATGAAATGCAACATGAATGCGGAAGGCTTTGCAGAATACGCACGACAAACAATTGCCTCGTTGAAACAGATACTTGTGAACCCCGGCGTTAACCCATGCACAGATGTATTTACAGCTGCGCAATGGAGCGCTAATTAGCCAATAAGTGGTTTGATTTGACTCCCGCCTTCGTGGCGGGAGTTTTTTTATACAGGAAAGCCGCGCGTATCGTAGCTTTGCAGCCATGAGAGCCGTTTTCACACTACTGATCACACTATGTTCATTCGCAGGCTACAGCCAGAAATTCATGTTGGGTGTGCAGGGGGGAATGCTATACAACACCGCTCCGATCGGGTCGTCTGAATACTTCACCAGTTTTGAGAGCAAACCGCAAATGATAGTTGGCGGCAAACTAGGTATAGACACGCGCAAAATACAGCTGGGAGTTGGCTGTAATGTAAGCGGCGTAGATTATATACGAGAAGAAACGATTCCCGCAGTTTTTAGCATTCCAGCCATTATTGAATACAGATACTCTTCACCAGTTATCAACCCATACTTGTTCCTAAACATCAAAAAGAATCTTGTTCGATCTTTCTTATACTTTGGCATTAACGCGGGTTTCGCACGTTTCAATTCCGGCAAAGACGAAGTTTACGCCGCTGGTGTCCCATTCGACTATGCCGGAGTTAATGGCACCATACCATCTGCTGGGCTACAGGCAGGTGCTCGCATAAAACTGATGGACGGCATGGGCATTTCAGCCGAGGCGGCGATGCGCTATACATCCGCCGCTCCCGGAATGCATGTACATAAGCCAGATTATTCGGGGCTGGAAAATTACAAAGGTGGTATTTTCTCCTTCCCGCTTACTCTGGGTGTTGATTATATTTTCTAAACTGTTTCATTAAACATATTCAAATGCCGGGCAAAGCCCGGCATTTTTTATTCTAAGAAACCATCCAAACGCCCACGGGGCTTGATTTTCCTCCGCCCGCAGATTATCTTTAGCCTTTTCACTAAAACCAAATCAATATGACTAGATGGAACTCTATCCCCTGCCGGATAACACTACTACTTTGTTTGCTTTTTTCCTTCAACAGCCGCGCACAGATAGCAGACAGCGCCGCCTACATGGAACAGCAATGGAAACTCTACCTCGACTCGGTAGAAACCACTATGAATTACCAACACGGCAAAGTAGCGCTGAAAGAATACGCTAACCTTACATTGCCCGAGACGTACAAATTCATTCCCGCCGACAAAGCGCAATTCATACTACACGACCTTTGGGGCAACCCCGAACGTCCCGATGTGCTGGGCATGGTCGTAAAATCTGATTTTGCAGTGTCGACTACCGGTGCCTGGGCCTTTATTGTAACCTACGACGAAGATGGCTTTGTAAAAGACGAAGACGCAGCAGACATTAACTACGACGACCTGCTGAAAGAAATGCAAGGCGGTGAAGCGGAAGAAAATAAAGCCCGCAAAGAGCAAGGCTATGAATCCGTTCACATAGTTGACTGGGCAGCTAAACCATACTACGACAATGACAATAAAGTGCTGCACTGGGCCAAGAAGATACAATTTGGCGAAGATGCCGAGAACCTGACACTTAATTACGACGTGCGCATATTGGGCCGCAAAGGTGTGTTGAGCATGAACGCGGTGGGCAGTATGAGCCAGCTGGCAGATATCAACACCCACATCCCGAATGTGCTGAAGATGGCAGCGTTTACAGATGGTAACAAGTACAGCGACTTCAACCCATCTATGGACAAAGTAGCAGCTTACTCTATCGGTGGTCTTATTGCAGGTAAGCTGCTGGCAAAAGCAGGCATACTGGCGCTGCTGCTGAAAAACATCAAACTGATAGCGCTGGCACTGATGGCTATGGTAGGTGCTTTCCGCAACAAACTGGCCGGCTTGTTCAAAAAGAAAGAACAACCTTTCACGCCTACGCCTGTTGAAGAAGAACCGGTAGCTGAGCTGGCGCCTGTAGCCGAAGTGGCAGAAGAAACCATTGCTGCAGAAACAAACGAAGAAACGAAAAGCTAACACGCTGCATGCTGACGATCATTATTATCATCATTACTGCCATTACATCCTTTTCTGCATTCAACAACGAGGTGGTTTTCGAAAAACTATGCCTGTACCCTTACCAGATGAACCAGACCAAGAAGGAATACTTCCGCTTCGTGTCCGTAGGTTTTGTACATGCTGACTTCGGCCACCTGTTGTTCAATATGCTCACGCTGTATTTCTTCGGCACAGAGCTGGAGAACCATATCTTCTCTACCTCGCAATATTTGCTGTTCTATACATCGGCACTGGTGCTTTCCTGCGTCACGGAATACTCAAAGCAAAAAGACAATCCGGAGTATCGTGCTTGTGGTGCCAGTGGTGCAGTAGCCGCCATCATGTTCGCGCAGGTGTTGTTTCAGCCGTGGGGTGTTATCTATCTTAAGTTCATCATCCCTATTTATTTCATCCTGTTCGCTGTGGGCTATCTCATATACTCTTACTATATGTCGCACAAAACCGAACAGCGTATTGGCCACGGCATACACCTGTGGGGAGCACTGTACGGCATCGCGTACACGTTGATACTAAAACCGGAGTCTTACAGCATTTTCTTAGACCAGGTACGGAATCCACCCTTCCTGAAATAACAATAGCTATTAATGAAAAATGCCGGGCAAACGCCCGGCATTTTTCATTTCCCATCCGCATAACGGCTGATTCGCTAACTTTATCTACCGCTATGAAGCCAGCTATAACATTTCTCTTCTTACTATTAGCGTGCACACGATGCTTCGCGCAAGCCGAAGACCAGGTAGTATTTGTAAATGGCAAAAGCTTTGTACTGAAGCGTGGCGGACTGAACGAGATCTATTCGTTCCAGACACTGCACGAGACTGAATTATTCAGACTATACCCGTACTACGGAGCAGACACAGGCATGGTCATCTATTTTGTACGCAGCAAAAACCTCGGACTACTGCGAGGCAATACACATGAAACAACCGTCACAACATTCATAGCAGGACTACAAAAGACTGCACTCATCCGCGACACGACAATTGATGAACAAAAAGAAAAAGCGTTCATCAGTAAGCACCCGCTACCACATGGCTATATACCGCCGCAATTGATGGAGCACTATGAACGACGGAACAACCGCGTTCCACCGCATCGCGACGATCACCGCTAAAAGTTCACACCTCGCATTCCATATTCGAAGATTATTGCAGAGATGATCAACGTTACTGCAGAGATAACACTATTGTTGAGGTAGTCAACGTTACGGTAGAGGTAGCTAGTGTTATTGCAGAGATAGCTACCGCTAATTGCCTAAATGCAGTTGCATCTCTGCATTACAAACTGTTCAGTCAACAACAGAAATACATAATAACATTGTTGTATGATTGAAATCTCACCACCAATATCCCATAACATTTCCCGAACAAATTCAAAAATCACCATATGCCAGCACTAACTCCAATACAACCAAATCTTTATTTCCGCCGCGTCAATTTATATGTTAAGGCGCCGTTATTGACCCGTTAGGCAATTGTAAAGCGGTGCTATAAAATTCAACATCGGTGATAGCTGAGCATACATTCGTGCAAAACCAGAAAACATGCAAAGCAAACTCTCTCACCTGCTTCTGGCACTGCTGTGCCTGTCCGGCGGACACGTCCTCGCCCAATGCCCTCAAAGAATCGACAATTACACATCCGGAAGTGCAAGCTCAACAAGTTGCCCAGGCGTCAGCGGTAACGCAATCGCCACCAATTTTACCGGCACCTCTTATGCAACAGTTCCCGGCGGTACTAAAGCAGGGAATTTCGAGGTAAGGTGGGACATCCCCGGTCCAAGCCCGATTCCTGCCATCAAGGCTTTCTACTCCGACTCTGCGCAATTAGCAGTTACGGCCGGGCCTGCTTCGCCCATCAACATAAACGGCTCCAACTACAAGGCTAGTTATTGCTTTTACGGATCTGTCAACCTTCCTACCGGAAAAAAATATTCGCTCATATTTGTAAACCCTCAAACCAATGCGCTACTGTACACTTGTTCATTTGCCAGTGATGTTGCAATATCTCAGCCTACGGTAACTACGCAACCACAAAGCAAGAGTGTTTGCATAGGTTCTTCAGCCACATTCACTGTTGCTGCAACCGCTGCGGCTGGAACTGTTACATACAGGTGGCAGAAAAATGGTGTGAATATCGCCGGTGCAACCGGTACAAGCTTAACAATAAATCCAGTGACAGCGGCGGATACCGGTACCAATATTTACCGTGCACTGATCGTACAAAGCGATGGAGCGATACAGATCAGCAATGAAGTTTCTCTTACACCTGCTAATCCGGCTATATGGACCGGATCTACCAACAGCGACTGGAAAACTCCCGGCAACTGGAGCCCTGCCGTTGTGCCAGATTCAACCAAACATGTGTACGTAGGCAACGCCACCAACAAGCCAACTATCGCTGCAAGCGACACAGGAAAATGCAAATGCCTGACCTTGGATAATGGTTATGTGTCTGTAACTGGTAGAGTGGAGATCGCAGGTCCGATCTATTTGCTTTCCGGCGGCTATATGAAAGCAACCAACGGTGCAGTTGCCCTGAACGGCACCTCGGGAGCACAGACATTACCGGCAAACACATTTGAAACAAATACCGTAAAAGACCTTGCATTTGGCAACGCTGCAGGTGTTACCCTGGCAGGACCAACCAATTTTACCGGTGAACTTAGGCGATTCTCTGGCACGCTGACCACTGGCGGATTCCTTACACTGAAAAGCACCAGTACCGGAACAGCACGCGTAGCGGAATGCGTTGCCGGCAGTATCTCGGGCGATGTAACTGTTGAACGTTACATACCTACAATGCCGGGCAATCTCCGCACCTGGCGGTTGCTGGCACCGGTAACATCCGGCTCTCAAACTATTCGTGATGCCTGGCAGGAAGGCGCCACAAGCATTAATAGCAATCCTAATCCCGGTTATGGCACGATCATCACCTGCAATTCAAGCTATAGCACTACAAACGGATTCGACGCCGTTATGCCTTCCAGTTCCATCTTGACCTGGGACGTGAGCAATCAAAGCCTTAACACATCGCCGGTTACCAACACCAATACAAAAGCACTGTCGAGCGAGCGCGCATATTTCCTTTTCATACGTGGCGACCGCAGCGTTTTACCAGGCTCAAGTACAAACGGAGCAACCACAACGACCTTGAGATCGAAAGGGACGCTGGCGCAGGGCGACCAACCAACTATCACTGTACAAGAGAATAAGCTGATGGTGTTGGGCAACCCCTATCCGTCGGCCATAGATTTTAGTTTGATGTCTGCTTCAGACAGGGTAAACATGGGAAACAGGTTTTGGTTATGGGATCCAAGGTCGAACGGCAGCTATGGAACAGGTGCATATGTGCTGTTTGACAATGCATCAGGATTTACGCCCTCAATTACCGGTGGCTGTTATTCGGGACCAAACTCCACCATTCCGATGGGCATGGGCTTCTTTGTAATGGCAACAGGTGGCACGGGCAGCTTAACACTACGCGAAGCACACAAGACAGATGGCGCCAGCAATAATGGATTTAAACCAGCGGTAAACAGCGATAAGTTGCACATACAGCTTAGCTACCTGAAAAACGGGACAACATTAAGCCCGGCCGACGGCGCGTTCATACTGTTCGACAATAGCTATGCAAAAGGAGTTGACGACAATGATGCACAAAAACCAGTGAACGCAGGTGAGAACCTGGCGATAGTGAGCGACGATAATACATTGGCTCTCGAGGCTCGCCCAGGTGTTTCAGAAAATGATACCGTTGCATTGAAAATGTGGAAGCTGCGTGCCAACGACGTGTATCGCTTTACTATTACACCTTCATTCAATACTACGAACGTAAAAGCCAGGCTCATAGACAGGTACCTGCAAACCGAACAGTGGTTTAGTATGGTCCTGCCAACCAATGTTGACTTCAGGATAAATGCAGACTCTGCCTCTTTTGCACCAGACAGGTTCTACATAGCCTTGAGTGCGGCACCTGTATCTGTTAAAGATCCGGTTGTAAACGATGTAACTATATACCCCAACCCAACCAATGCTCAAAACATTAACATCAGTATGCCTAATGCTGCTGCCGGCAACTACAACTTCAGGATCGTTGACATACAGGGAAGGATCGTTTACAACGAAACTTACCAGCACGTTGGTCATTCGCTGGTGAAAAAACTACAGGCAGGAGTTTTGGCGCCGGGCAACTATTTCATTGCTATCTCAAAAGATGGTGTTGAATTATCTACAAGAAAACTAACTATCAACCAATAACAGACCCTATCACTATGAAACCAACCTTGATAAACCTTTTTTAGTACATAGATCATAAACAGATAACACGGAAAGCGTTTCCACGCCATTCAAATTAGCTTGCGCCTGCTACTTCAGTTGTAGCGGGCGCACTGCTTTTTACGCACTGTCAGATACTTCTCTATCCTCACCATCTTCTGTATCTTCTGTATCTTCTCCATTTTCTATATCTTCCCTATTCTTCATTGCCATCTCCAGTTCGCCGATCATTTTATTAGTATTTCTCGCAGTTGTTTTGACTTCTTCCAGCATAGTTGCGCGCTCCTGTTCATTCTTTTCTTCCGAGGCACGAGTTAACGAACCGGATATGTTGGCCAACGGCTCATGCATTTTTTGCGCCAGCTCCCGGGCATACTCCACAATGCGGGACAGCTCCCGCATCAGGTCGTGAATAACCTTCCGGTTCTCCTTGTCTCTTTGCTTGCGTTTAGTAACATCGTGCATGGCGGTACACACGCCTATAGGCTCTGCGTTGCTTGTTACCGGCGTCACGATCACGTGCAGGTATATTTGACCGTGAGGAGTATCATAGACAGCTTCATACGATACAGGCTCAAGATCGATCATCACCTGGTTGAAAAGCGCGCGTACATCTTCCCTCCGCTCCGGCTTCAGTACTTCAATGAAGTTATCACCCACTTTCATGTCCAGCTCTGTCATGGCATGGTACCGCTTCGTCATGATGCTGTTGATCGATAAGATATTCAAGTCCTTATCGCAAAGCATTAGCGGCACGGGTGTTGCCTCGATCATAGAGCGCATTTTAGCCTCCGACCGCGCCACTCTTTCTCCGTTGAACTTTTTATTGTAAAACAGCATCAGCATCTCTGCCAGCGAGTTGAGGAGATCGCGCTCACCGGTCACAAATGGCCCTTCGTCTTCGGGTGGCTCTTCCCGGCAATAGATCACTTCGACATAACCTTTACGTCCATCTACAAACTGCAGCGGTGTCCGCATCAGGTACGGCGAATCCACCCAGTTATCAGTGGCATACACCTCCTCACCAACCGAGATCCTTGCGGCACAGGCATCGCTATGCTGCCAGCCCACAGGAATGATATTCACCACCTTGGTAAAGGCGGATTCTACACTCTGTCGCTCATCCTTCAGCACTTCACTGATCTGGTATATCGCAGACAGTTCTTTCATCCGCTCATGCAGAACGCGTGTTTTCGCCTTCACGGTTTCTTCAAGGCGCATTGTTGCATGGGTCCTGAAGTATACAAATGCCGCCCCTGCTGCACTGAACAGTATTCCAAACAGAGCAAGTATCCAAATACCGAAAGCGGAGCTATAACCTTTTGCATAAGCCGCATGCAGTGTCCAGTCCTCGCCGGGTATGAATACAGAATCTACCATATTACCCCGGGGCTTGTACCCGTCAAAATAATACTCTCGTTTATTCGTTGCTACGTTCACCTTCGACAACTGGAAGACGAACTTCTGGTCTTTGTTCTGAAATTCAGGAATAACGCGTTGTATGGTCGACAATTTCGATACCACTACCGCGATACCGATAAACCTTCCGTCAAAAAATATTGCCTGCCGGCCCGCTATGCCCTTTTCGTTTGAATTCCGCATCGGGAAGGGGCCCGCAAAACGCAGGTCTTTTTTCTGCACCGCCAGCATGGTCTCAGCACGTCGCACGGGGTCTTCCAGCGGATCTTTGCCGAGGTAGAACTCGTAACCTTTGAGCGGATAAATATGCGTGGTGGTAAACGAGTCCAGGAACTCTACCAGGTCCAGCGCGGGGTTTAAGTGTATGAGATTCCTGGCGGTACTGTCAAACCACGACAGCGTACTATCCTGGGCATACAACATGGCTATTGTATTGGCCGACGATATATTGTGACGAAGCACGGTCTGAAACTCTTCCGCCACATCCTCCAGCTCCTGCTCAAGGGCGGTGCGCTCTTTTGCACGGTTGATCTTGTATTTTTGGTATACCAGCAGCTGGGTGATGACAAGCAGCACCACAAATATGATGACCGCGTACACCTTATACATTGACTCCGTCTTTTTGAAAATGCTCCGCATACCTTCGTTCAATTACATACCTGTCAGCTCTTTTTACCAGTTAATACCTCGTCAAGAGAAACCACCACCTTATCAGCCCGCTGCACCAGCTGCTGCAGTTTTTCTATTATCTCCTTCCGTTTCTGCTCGTTCGCTTCGGCAGTAGCCTGGCTCACCTGGTCTTCTATTGCCTGTAGTGGTTCGCGCAGCTTTTGTGTCAACAGGCGCATATACTCTCCCATTGCCGCCTTGTGTTGTGTCAGGCTTTCCAGCATGCGGTGGTGCTCTTCTTCCCTGCGCTTGCGGTTGGCTATATCATGCATCGCTACTGCTACGCCTATGGCGGTATCACCACTCATTACAGGAGCAACGGTGATGTTTATATTGAGATTGCCCAATGGCAGCACATAGTTTTGCTCATACTCTATAGGCTCATGTTCCTCCATCACTTTTGTAAACACATTGTAGACCTCCTCACGGTCGCGCGGCACCAGCGCTTCTATAAAATTATCGCCCACTTCCAGGCTTTTACCCATCATCTGTATATACCTGGTAGCCATCACGCTGTTAACGGCCATCAGATTGAAGTCTTTATCGCAAAGCACAATGGCTACCGGTGTTGCCTCGATAAGCGAGCGCAGGATACCTTCTGAACGGGTGATCCGCTCACGATGGTACTTCTTGTTATAAAACAGTTCGATGGTTTCCGCTATTGAATTGATCAGCTCGCGCTCTTCTTTTAGGAAAGGCCCCTCGTCCTCGCGCGGCATTTTCTTCAGGTAAACTACTTCTACATTCCCTGCGCGTCCATCTGCAAAACTCAGGAGAGCCTGCAGTTTATGAGGCGTATCCTCGTAGTTCTTTGTTGCGTACACATCGTCACCTATCACAATACGCGCGGCACACACATCTGGATACTGCCAGCCCGCAGGTAATATATTGACCACCCGGCTGAGCGCAATGCTTACACTTTGCAGTTCATCCTTCAGTATTTCGTTCGCCTGGTATATCGTCGACAGCTCTTTCATCCGCTCATCGAGATCGTGCGTTTTTTTCACTATGGCATGCTCCAGGCGCAGGGTCTCGTGCGTTCTGTTATACACAAACAAAGCCCCCAGCGCACTAAACAGTATACCGAACAGCGAGAGCAGGTAAACATTATTCCCGGACTCATAACCTTTGTGATAGGCCGCATACAGCG
The DNA here is from genome assembly GCF_029269745.1 of Polluticoccus soli. NCBI lineage: Bacteria > Pseudomonadati > Bacteroidota > Chitinophagia > Chitinophagales > Chitinophagaceae > Polluticoccus > Polluticoccus soli. The sequence goes on from NZ_JARJHT010000003.1 coordinate 405,135, forward strand.
TCCAGGCGCCTACCGGCATGTACACTGAATCCACCCAGCCGGCCTTCGGTGTGTACCCGTCAAAGAAATATTCCACCTGCCCGGTAAGCGGACTTTTCTTCCCTAACCGGAAAACAAACTTGTCGCCTTTGTTTTGGAACTCAGGTATGAGCTTAAAAATGGAGCTAAAACTGGACACCACCGCTATGCGGGCTGCAAGCCTGCCATGATCATACGCACGCACCCGTCCGGCAATAGCCTTGTCCTTGGTCAATAACCTGTCGTAAGGTCCAGCAAAGGCTAACTGGCCGGTTTTGTCGCTCAGTTCAGCTTCAGCCTTGAATCTTGGAATTTTCATCAGGTCCTGTCCTATTACCTTTTCGTTGCCCTTTAAGGGGTACACATGTGTGGCAACGTTCACCTCGTACACCTGTATCATGTCCAGTCCCTCATTCAGCGCCAGCAACTTCGGGCTGGTACTGTCAAACCAATTGAAAGTTCTATCGTGCTGGTACAACATGGCCACAGTATTGGCCGTAGAAATATTATGCAGCAGTATCGCGCCCAGCCTGCCGCGCACTTCATCCAGTTCGTGCTCCAGGTCTGTCCGCTCGGCTGCGCGGTTAATAGAATACCGTTGGTAAACCAACAGCTGTGTAATGATGAGCAGCACAACAAAGGTTATTGCGGCGTACGCCACAAACGCTCTTTTTCCTTTTTTGAAGATACCTGCCATAATCTTCATTCTTTTGGATTGCCAAAGCTGCTACGGTTTCTTAGCCTTTAACGTTTCGCCCATTTCTTTTATCAGGTTATCTACCTCTTTCGCCAACCGATGAATGTTGCTGATCGCTTCTTTTTGCACACCGTTCTGCGACTTTTCAGCCTGTTCAGCAGCGCTGATGATAGCTGACACCGGCACTCCTACCCGCTCGTTCATTACGCGCGCAAATTCCACCATTGCACTCATGTGTTGCATCAGGTCGCTAATGATGCGCCTGTGCTCTACTTCCACCTTCTTACGGTCAGTAATATCCAGTACAGTAATGCACACTCCTATAGCCGAGGCATTGGAAATGACCGGTATCATACTTATGTTCAGGTATACGGGATTCTCTTCAGTTCCATATTTCACATCATACTCTACCGGCTCCATATCCTGTATCACCCGGTCAAAGTGGGCTTTCACCTCTTCCTTTCGCTCAGAATTTACAGAGTCCATAAAATTATCTCCTACGTCGGACGACTTTAACGCGACGGAAGAATAGATGACCCTCATCCGGCTATTGAGGGCAAGCACCTCGCCCGTCGCGTCTGCCAGCAGTACCCCTGCAGGCATCGCCTCAATAGTGGTGCGCAGGCTGGCCTCCGATCTGGCCACCCTGTCGCGGTGCAGTTTCTTGTTGTAGTAAATCTGTATGGCTTCTGCCAGTGCGTTCAGCAGTGCGCGTTCATCTTTCATGAACGGCCCCTCGTCTTCCAGGTTCATGGTATCAGGATAGCTCACCTCCAGGTACCCTTCGCTGTTGTCGTTAAATATCATAGGCGCCTGCATATGATAGCCTTTTCGGCTGCAATCACCACTGGTATATTCTTCTTTACCAATAACAATGCGCGCCGCACAACTTTCAGGGTATTGAAATCCGCTGGGTATTATTTTCACCACCCGGCTCAGGGCTATACCTATGCTCTGCCTTTCGTCTTTCAGTATCTCGTTCACCTGGTATATAGCAGAGAGTTCTTTCATGCGTTCGCCCAGGTCGCGGGTCTTTATCCTGACAGCATGCTCCAGCTTGGCAGCTTCATACGTTTTCATATAAACGAACATGGCTCCCAAACCACTAAACAATACACTAAACACAGCCAGCAGGTAGATCGTATAGTGGGTAATGTAGCCTTTAACGTAGCCCACGTGCAATATCCAGTCTCCCCTCCTGTTGTACCTCGACACCTGCCAGTCGTCTGCCGCGTTGTAGCCTTTAAAAAAGCTTTCCTTTTTATGGGTAACCGGATTCACTTTCGTAAGCTGGTACACATATACTCCGCTCTTATTATTCAGCTCCGGCATGCGCTTCAGGATGGTTGAAAGTTTGGTGATCGTCACTGCTCCACCCAAAAATTTCCCTTCGTCGTAGATAGGCAGTCTCGTTGCTATACCCTTCTCCCCTGTCAGCAGATCGTATGGCCCGGCAAATCTTATTCGCCTATCTGTCAACGCCTGCTGGGTTTCGGCACGCCTGCGCGGATCAGTCATCACGTTGTACCCCAGTATCACCTCGTTGCCTTTTAGCGGATACACGCGGGCAATATTAAAATTTGTATCTACATACTCCACTATGTCTATCGATTCATTCATCTCCATCAGGTCTTTAGCCACATCGTTAAACCAGGCCAATGACTGGTCATATTTCACAAGCGTCACTATCGTTTTTACAGACGATGCGTTGTGGGCTAAAACGATATTGAGGTGATCTTTGGTATCATCCAGTTCCAGCAGCAACTGGTTAAACTCTTTGGCACGAACGGCCCGGTGGCGCTGCCATACCAGCAGCTGTGTGACAGTGAGGAGCGCAACAAAAGTTATCACGGCATATATCACCGATAACTTTCTGCCTTTTTTTTTCAACAACTTGAGCATACTCACTCACAACCCAAAGGGATACACCTCCGGCTCTCCATATAAATTTACCGATTAAAATCCGCCTTAATAAAGTGAATGGGCCTAACAGGATGTTAATCAACAAACCGCCGGGCGCAAATGGCAGGCTAATCAGCGCTTACGGGCTTGCCAACATCAACAACCACAACAAGCAGCAAGCAGCAGTCACTCAGCCTTTACCCGCAAAATATCGTTCAGGTCTTTCAATACATTGTCCAGCCTGTACGACGACTCTACGATACCATTCACCATTACCTGGTGTTCCTCTTCATCGGCGGCTTCTTTGATAAGACCGCTTAGTCCCATAAGGGTGGCCAGTGGCGCACGCACTTCGTGCGAGACCATATGGGCAAAATGCTCCAGCGCCCGGTTGCGTTTCTGCAGGTCGTCAATGATGCGCTGCCGTTCCAGCTCCATCTGCTTCCGCGCAGTAATATCGTATGCCGCCATACAAATACCTATGATCTGGTTATCATTGACCACGGGGGCAATGCTTACGGTAATATGTATTGTCTTTGTATCAACTACGTAGCTGGTGTCGTATTCCACGGGGGCGCCTCCGACGATCACCTGCGCCAGTAATTGCTGCACACGTTGCTTCCTGTCTGGCAACAGCGCTTCAATAAAATCATCACCCACAACCAACGGCCTGCCCGAGAGCACCTGGTAGTTGTTGGCCATTCTTTTGTTGGCGGCAATAATATTGAGCCCCGTGTCGCAAAGCATAAAGCCTACCTGGCTCGAGTCTATTATCGATCTCAGGTTGGCCTCAGACATGCGCACGGTATCCTCGTGGCGTTTCTTGTTGAAGTAGATCTCGATTGTTTCTGCTATCGTATTTATCAGGCTGCGTTCTTCTTTTAAGAACGGACCTTCGTATGCTGCCGGCATTTCCTGCAGGTAGCACACTTCTATATAGCCCGAGCGTCCGTCCTGCAAGTGCAGTTCCGCTGTTTGCTTGTATCGCGACTCGCGGTAGTTGTTTGTAGTGTAGGCCCTCTTGTTGAACATGACCTTAGCAGCACATACACCGGGATACTGCCATCCCGGCGGCAGTATATCTACTATTCTCTGGAACACCTCACCTATTGTTTGCTTATCGTCTTTCAATATTTCGTTGGTCTGGAAAATGGTGGACAGCTCTTTCACCCGTTCGCCCAGATCGTGCGTGGCCATTGCTACCGATTGTTGCAACCGCAAACGCTGTATGCTGCGACTATACACCATCGCTGCTCCAAACATGCTCACCACAACACCTAATGCAGCCAGCCAGAAAATATTTGCACGCGAGCCTGGCGTTGTATAACCTATACTCAGTACCCAGTTACCCTCTGGCATGGCTACCGATTCAAACTCGCTGCCATCGTAGGGCCTCGCTGCGGTCAGGTAGTGCATGCCGGTATAACGGCCACCTACCTTTGAGAGCCGGTAAGCAAATTTGCTTTTGCCATTATTCAGGTCCAGCGCTTTTTCGATTGTAGACATTTTGGTGAGCACTACCGCAAGTGCCGCTACTTCATTATTTACAACGATGGGCACCTTGGCCAATATACCCTCGCCGCCCATGCGCAGCTGCCGCGGACCCGCAAAATAGATACCGTCTTTTGTTAGCGCCTCCTGCTCTTCACGTAGCCGCAATGAGTCGGCGCGGGTATTGATGCCGACAGTACTTTGGTATTCTACCGGTGGGTACACATTCTGTATGATGCCATTATTCGTGAGTTGCAGCGCGTCTACATAATTGCTGCCATTGTGCACTATCTGTTTTGCAATGCTGTCGAAATTTTTTGGAGTGCCATATTCTTTGTAGATGATGGCCAGTGTATTGGCAGCCGTAATATCGTTGTTCAATATTTTCCGGAAACGATCCTGCACCGCGATCAGTTCATCGCCCAGCAATTCACGCTCGCGATCTTTCGATATGAGGTAGCGCTCAAAGGCTACGTATTGAGTAATGGTGAGCAGCACAGCAAATGTGGCCACTGCAAACCATACCGGTCGCTGGGAGTTGTCGGGAATAGTGTGTAACATAGTGGGTCTATGAGCCTTAAAGAGCAACGCCCCGGCTCAACAGTAAATATAGCTCTATCGTAACAAAAATAAAACAGATGTGTTGCCCATTATTCTAACCTGCAGAGTCTAAAATTTCTTCCTGTCGTTGTACTGTGTGTATCAGGCATTTCTATCAGGCAGTACATGCATAGGCAAAGCTTTAACATTTTCGCTGGCTCTTAGTACGGTAATTTTATATGTATGAAAACGGCCCTGATCCTATTACTATGTTTGTTTTGTTACGCTCCGTACACAAGCGCGCAAAACAAATTGCGCGGCCAACCGGCAACACTCAATGAGACCTTTGTTTATCTCGACAAAATATTTGCCGACGACACCTCTCTTTATGGTTTCATGACCATGCCGGAATACTATTTGCCGCTGCACTACCATATGTCGCTGGGACAGTACATGCGCACCACTTGGGGCCTTGCCAGCAACAGCAGGCTGAAACGCTGGTTCATCACCATGGGTGTCGACAACCCGGACGACATGTCGTCCATTGTACTTGTTTCGTATCACAGGTATCTCAACCATCAACCTATAGACCTGGAAGGCCAGGTACGAATGCGACAAAACCCCGGCACTGAAGCAGGCAGAACCGACTCGACCATGCACTTCATCTACGACTTTAAAGAATTGCCACCACAGCAGCCGCTGCTGGCGCAATACCCGGTGGGCGATACCATCATGATATACACCGCCGCCGAAACACAAACCAAGATGTATGCGGGTCCTGTATCGCTACGGGCATTTGCTGTGGTAAGGGCACATAACAACGACGCACTGCTGTTTGAAATAACGCATATAGAAAACCAACCCAACACCACCACCGCCCGCAATGTAGGCGACCTGGTGGAGGGATATCCCTGCGAATGTTTTCACATGCCGCCACGAGGCTGGAGTTCGAACCGTAACGGCTATCTGCCGCAGCGTCTCAACTCACCATAATTCCATAGAAAACTTACCGTCAGACACATCAACGAACATGAGCGCTATTTGATCTCGGGTATCAGCACGCGATACTCGGCAAACATGATGCTGTCTATGAACCCATTATAGCAAAGCCCTGCTTTTTCCGGCTCGCAGTCTTTAACCACCGGGGTTATTTCCAGCTCTTTCAACTTCCTCACAGCTTCCTTTGCAGGATAGGCAATGCCGTAGAAATAATATTTCATGCTGCCGCTGTTATGGTCGGAAATGGCGAGATCCCGTTGCGCCTGGCATTCTATGCTATGATCATGAGATGTCTTCGGCGCCGCAGCATCATCAGCATTCTTGTTTTTCCCTTTGCAGGAAAGTATAAGTAAAACAAGACAATAGACTGGGTAACGCATGAGCTATGGTGTTTGGGATTTCTAAAATTACGCTTTTTTTAATACCACTTCTATACGCTTCCCCTTCTGAAGGATATCCGGCTATGTCTTCTCACGCTGTAACTGCTCAACAGTGCTCTCGATAGACCTGATGACAGACCCAATATTTTCAGACACCTCCTTACTGGAAAATCGCAGAAATGAAACACCATGTTCCTCAATACTTTTTTGACGCATCGCGTCCAGCTCAACTGCTCCGTTAAAATCATGCGTAATTCCATCCACTTCTATCGCAAGCTGTAGTTCGTGGCAATAGAAATCTACTATGAATTCTAACATGGGCACCTGCCTGTGAAATTCTACACCAAACGCTTTACCACGCACATGCTTCCACAAGATCACTTCAGACACCGTTGCATTCTTTCTTAGCAAGCGTGCCAGCTGCTTTAGCCTGGGATTATATGGAATGATCCTATTAGCCAAGTACTTAAAATTAGCACTCATTACCCAACATCCCCCTCCGTCCCCTTAAAAAGGGGGACTAAGACAATACTGCCCCCTTCCGAAGGGGGCGTGCGAAAGCTCTGTGCGTAAGCGGGGGATGTGGACACAACGCGAGCAAGCACTCATTACCCAACATCCCCCTCCGCCCCCTTAAAAAGGGGGGACTAAGACAATACTGCCCCCTTCCGAAGGGGGCGTGCGAAAGCCATGCGCGCAAGTGGGGGATGTGAACACAACGCGAGCAAGCACTCATTACCCAACATCCCCCTCCGCCCCCTTAAAAAGGGGGGTCTAAGACAATACTGCCCCCTTCCGAAGGGGGCGTGCGAAAGCTCTGTGCGTAAGCGAGGGATGTGGACACAACGCGAGCAAGCACTCATTACCCAACATCCCCCTCCGCCCCCTTAAAAAGCGGGGACTAAGACAATACTGCCCCCTTCCGAAGGGGGTGTGCGAAGGCCATGCGCGTAAGCGGGGGATGTGGACACAACGCAAGCAAGCACACATTACCCAACATCCCCCTCCGCCCCCTTAAAAAGGGGGGACTAAGACAATACTGCCCCATTCCGAAGGGGGCGTGCGAAAGCTCTGTGCGTAAGCGGGGGATGTGGACACAACACGAGCAATACTTATCTCCGCGCAACAAATTTGTCGACAAGAAGTTTGCCTAACCTTTTTATGAAGTAGAAGGACACCCAGCCCGCTGCAGCTCCGGCAACGGCCACAAGTATCCAGGTTGAGGGGTAAGAAGCAAGTGGCACCTTAAGAAGATGCAAAACAAGTGCAAACAACACACCTCCCACAAGCCCCATAGCAACCAGACTTAAACGAAAAAACGTACTAACACCTTTGACAAACGAACGATGATACCAGCCCGAAATGACAGACAACGAAAAGATGCCCATACCAGCCAGCAACAGTGCACCTCCTACAAACAACGCAAACACCAGCAAGCCTATCAACATCAAAACTACAAACGCCAGCAGCATGGCCATCATCACCACAAACAAATTCGGATCATCATCAGCCACATCGGCTACACCCGCGGCGGCAAACGCCAGCTGTGGCAATAGCAGGAGGATTAGCGTGGCGTGTTGTTTCATATCATGAAAATACCAAAAAGCGACACCATCCAACGTCAAAATATTTTTTGTTGAGTCTTTGATGTTATCTAGCTTCACACAACAACCAAACCTTTCTATGGATCTAAGAAAACTGTTCCCCGCACTCTCTTTGGCGCTACTGCCGTTTGCTTCCAATGCGCAATGCGATTTCAACAAAGACGAACGCAATTTTGAGTACGTAACGCAACCCGTTGGCCCCAATACACTGCAATGGAAATTCAGTGTTGGCCACAACTCTGACAAGTACTACTTCTGGACCTATGTTGTGCAAGATGGTAAACGCTTACCGCGGATGACCGACAAAGACCTCGTGATACTGGAATTCACCAATGGCGAAAAAATGGAGTTCCACCCCATTGGCGAAGTTCCAGTGAATTTCCTTACCGAGGGTGGAACCTCGACTACCAGCAACAATGTCCGTATCGAAGTGCCAAAAGAGATCATGCAAAAACTTGCTGCCACCGGTCTCAAAATCGTGTCTGCCGTTATCGACAACAGAACCATAGGACGCTATGTCGAAGACAAGCAAGCGCCCAATATCAAGGAGGCGGCTACCTGCGTGCTGAACAAGCGAGGCTAATAATATTCCTGCATTGCCAGGTATCCATATGGGTTCAGGTGTTTCATCTGAACCCATTTTTATTTGGTAGCTTAGTCGGTAGGCAATACCATAAACCACAAAAATCATCTTAGCATCCCAGTAACCATGGCATCCTGAAAAACGCCAAGCGTTATCTTCGGCTGATATGCCCGTCTGCACATCCTTTTCACCCAAGGCAACTTATAGTTAAACGATCGAAAAACAATAAAGGCTGCATTCGGAGAGGGGTATCCATAAGTTGACCAATTGAACTCAGAATGGTCAAGTTTGAATCTTGTGATAAAATCAGACACAAAAAGATCTATACTCAGATCAAAAAGATTAAGGTCCAGATCGAGTGAAGTCTCGGCGCTCAATTCAGTCAGGTCAACATTCCGGACTTTGTTATCGTGGCAAAAGTCCACAACAAACCTTTCTAATTCTTTATTTATCTCGGGCATAGTACAGGCTATAACTTAAAACTACTAAATCACTTCAAGTTTTTACGCTACCCCCTATCCCCCTAAAGGGGGAATATGCTATAAGACGTTCCCCCTTTAGGGGGATAGGGGGTTTTCCTGGATAACATTTATTTGCACAAATACAATAAATTCCGTATTTTTGCTATAATAAATAAACCCTATCATGAAAACAAATCCCCGCCACGAGAAATTCATCGAAGAGATGATACAGCACGGCGACCGGGTAAGAGCATATAAAGCTGCCTACCCCGATGCCCGGTCTTTCTACGCCTCCGCACACCGCCTCTCCAACGATCCTGAAATAAAAGCCCGTATAGAAGAAGGACAACGGCAACTGGAAATAGACAACCAGATACGCAAAGATGAAGAGCACCTCATCAAAATGTCGGCCCTCTCTAAAAAACGTGCTTTGCTTTCCCGCATTATCAACGGCGATATGAAATTTGAAAAGCTGGTGAAGACTGCCGATGGTTACGAACCCATCCTGGTATCGCCAACAGCCAGTGATGTATTCAGAGCCATTGAGCTCGATAACAAACTTGCTAAAGAAATGGGCATGCTCACCGAAAAAGTAAAATTTCGCATCACCATCGGCGACCAAGAATTCAAATAAGCCCACGAAAAAATTTTCCTTCGAAAAAACTTTGATAAAGTTTATCAATTCTTATCACCGCTACCTATAAACCTATACAGGAGCACAATTGCAAGCATTATGAATGAGATACATTTATCATTCCCGGCAGACAAATTCACAAACGTCTTTGATAAAATATCAAAGACCAGCGCCCGTTTTGTGATCAACTACGGAGGCACAGCCAGCAGCAAAAGTTTTAGCGCTGCCCAAAACGAAGTGTTGAAAGCCGCCCGTTCCGACGAGGCTATAAAAACCCTGGTGATACGTAAGGTAGGTGCTACCCTAAGAGATTCTGTGATACCATCATTCCGCTCGCGGGTAGAAGAATTCGATCTCTCACCTTATTTCAAATTCAGCAAGACAGAACGAACGCTAACCTGTGTTACCGGTTCCCAGATCATCTTCCGCGGCCTCGATGACCCCGACAAGCTAAAAAGCTTCGAGGGCCTGAACCGCATACTGGTAGAAGAAGCCGCCGAACTGGAATTTGAAGACTTCCTGGAACTGAACCGCCGTGCACGTGGCAAGGACAATATCCAGATCACGCTCACCTTCAACCCTGTGCATGAAGAGCATTGGCTGAAGAAGCATTTCTTCGACCAGGACGTGGAAGATAAGGTCGCTGTCAAAAGCACCTACAACGATAACCGCTTCATTACCGACAAAGACCGCGAGCAGATAGAATGGATGAAGCGCTACGACCACAACCAGTACCGCGTGTACGCCCTTGGCGAATGGGGGCTGCGCACTAACACAATGCCCTGGCTTTTCACCTTCGACCGCGAACGGCACCTGCGCCCTACGCTGCCCTTCATGCCCTCTTACCCAGTCCATCTTTCATTCGACTTTAACCGCGAGCCTGTATCGTGCATAGCTGTGCAGATGAGTCCGCACCGCGGGGCTAAGGATAGCTTCGTTCACTTCATAAAAGAGTTTGCTGCCGATGTGCAGCTCAAAGAACTCTGCGCCCGCATACGGGCCGCCTTCCCTGCCAGCATACTGTATGTAACCGGCGATGCATCGGGCAACCGTGGCGACATTGGTTTTGACCACAGGCACAGCACCTACTACCAGATGATACGCAGCTACCTCGGCATCAGCGACAGGCTGCTGCACCTCAACCCGCGCAACCTGATGCACCACGACAGCCGCCAGCTGATCAACATGCTCTTTGCCGACTATCCCAATATACTGCTCTCGCAAGAAGGTTGTCCCCTGCTGGCAAACGACTGCATCATAGCCACTGTGGACGATGAAAGCAGCAAGCCCGGCATGCTCAAAAAAGACCGCAACATGTACAAAATGGACCTTTTCGATGCCCTGCGCTATTTCTTCCAGACGTATTTTAAAGACTATGCGGATAAGGTGGGTGTGCTGGGGAGGGCGGCCTAGCGTGAATAAGTCATCAATTACGTCACAAGCCAATGTGCTAACTTTATGACTAACAAAAATAACAGGTGTATGAAACCGATCGCTCTGCTATTATTTGTACTACTCGCCACTGCCTGCACTCAAAACAACAGTTCGCCACAGCAGGCGCAGACCACCGCTGTGCAGCAAAAGGAGGTAGAAGCCTACCACCCCGGCATAGGGGAGTTTATGGCGTCTATCCAAATGCACCATGCCAAACTCTGGTTTGCCGGAGATGCCGGCAACTGGCCACTCGCCGAATTTGAAGCGGGAGAAATAAAAGAACTGTTTGAAGACGTTGGCAAATACAATACCGACCGCCCGGAGATCAGCAAGCTGCCGTTGATAGAGCCGGCGCTGGACAGTATCGACAACGCCATCCGCGCTAAAAACGTTCAGCTTTTTAAAAGCAGCTTTACATTACTTACCAACACCTGCAACGATTGCCACCGCGCTACGAAGTTTGAATTTAACGTGATCAAGATACCCGATGCGCCGCCGGTAACCAACCAGGTGTTTACTCCACAGTGATACTTATCATTCTGTTTTATCAAAGCCCCAACTAAGTTTACCGCCTATTTTCCAGCATGCAGGACAATCCGTTCCCATTCTCCGGTCTTAGCAATGAGCAAGTAGCCGCCTCGGCAAAAGCGCATGGCACAAATACGATAGCTAAAAGCCGCAACAACGCGCTTTGGGCTTCGTTAAAAGATGTGGCTACCGAGCCCATGTTCCTGCTGTTGCTGGCTTGTGCTACCATCTATTTTGTACTGGGCGAATTATCAGAAGCGTGGTTCATGCTCGGTGCCATCATTGCAGTTTCTGCAATTTCATTTTACCAGGACAACCGAAGCCGCAAAGCCCTGGAATCGCTGAGGGAATTCACACAGCCGCATGCCACTGTTATCAGGAACAATGCGGTAGCTAAAATAAATTCTTCAGAGATCGTAATAGGCGATCTTATCGTAGTATCGGAAGGAGAACTGGTGCCTGCCGATGGCCGCATCATTCACCTCAACGATCTAAGCGTCAATGAATCTATACTTACCGGCGAGGCTTATGCCGTGATCAAAGACATACACGCTGGTGACGACAAAATATATAAAGGCACACTGGTGGTATCGGGCCTGTGTGTGTTTGAAACAACAGCCATAGGCGTAGCCACCCGTCTCGAGCAGATAGGACTTTCTGTAGAAGCGATCGGCAAAGAAAAAACACCGCTGCAGCTGCAGATCAGCAGCTTTGTAAAATGGATGGCACTGGCAGGTACAGTAGTGTTCCTGCTGATATGGGGCATCAACTATCTGCGCACACGTGAACTGCTGCCCAGCCTGCTTAAGGGGCTTACCATTGCTATGTCGGTACTGCCTGAGGAGATACCCGTAGCCTTTGCCACCTTTATGGCTCTTGGAGCCTGGCGACTAATGCGCACCGGCATCATTGTAAAACAAACCAGCACTGTAGAAGCGCTGGGCGCGGCTACAATACTCTGCACAGACAAGACCGGCACCATCACCGAGAACCGAATGGAGCTTAACCAGGTGTATGAATTGACGCAGGATAGATTTTATGCAACAGGCGAATGGGACGATCCTCATGCTTCAGCTATTGTACGCATGGCGATGTGGGCCAGCGAACCCGTTCCCTTCGACCCGATGGAGCAGGCCCTGCATGCCGCCTATGCTGCGGCAACTCCCGTCGACGAGCGCCCGCACTACCACATGATACATGAGTACCCCATAGGCGGCAAGCCTCCTATGATGACGCATGTCTTTGGAAACGCAGACGGCGACAGGATCATTGCCTGCAAAGGCGCACCGGAAGCCCTTATACAAGTATGCCAGCTTACAGCCAACCAGGTAGCGACGTTGCGTAACAAGCTCGATCAAATGACTGATTGTGGACTACGCGTTCTGGGAGTTGGCACTACAAAGTTTGATGGCAACGAGTTCCCGGCAATGCAACAGGATCTCAAGTTTGAGTTTGTAGGACTGGTGGCATTTTATGATCCACCCAAAAAAAACATAGCCGAAGTATTTGAGCAACTATACAAGGCCGGCATCAGGCTAAAGATCATCACCGGCGACAACCTCGCTACAACGATAGCCATCGCAAAGCAGGCCAGGATACATGGCTGCGATAAAGCGATGACGGCAAATGACCTGCTCCCTTTATCGGAGGCAGACTTCGACAAAGCGGCACTCGACAACGACATCTTTGCCCGCATTCACCCGGAGCTCAAATTCCGCATCGTACGCAGCCTGGTAAACCAGGGCCATATTGTTGGCATGACGGGCGATGGTGTGAACGATGGCCCGGCGTTGAAAGCAGCTCACATAGGTATAGCCATGGGCAAGCGCGGCTCAGAGCTCGCCAAGCAATCGGCCTCGCTCATTCTTACCGACGATGATTTCGGTAAGATGGTAGATGCCGTAGCCATGGGGCGACGTATTTACACCAATCTAAAAAAGGCTATTCAATATATCATCTCCATACACATCCCTATCATCCTCACCGTAGCATTACCGTTGTTCTTAGGTTGGGTGTACCCAGCTATTTTCACGCCCGTGCATGTCATCTTCCTTGAGCTGATCATGGGACCTACCTGCTCTATAGTGTATGAGAACGAACCACTGGAGGAGAACAGCATGCGGCAACCACCGCGCGCTATCACCAGTACCTTCTTCAACCTGAAAGAGCTGACCATAAGCATTGTGCAAGGTCTTGCCATCACCGCAGCTACCTTATTCAGTTATCAATACGGCGTTAGTCATGGCCATAACGAAGACCTGGTACGCTCACTGGTATTTACAACACTTGTGATTGCCAACATTTTCCTGACCCTCGCCAACAGGTCGTTTTACCATTCGGTATTTACTACCCTGCGCTACCGCAACAACCTGCTGAGCGCCATGTTGCTGCTCACTATTGTGCTGTTGGCGCTGTTGTTATATGTGCCAGCGTTTGCATCCTTCTTCCGCCTGCAGCCGCTCAATGGTTCGCACCTCATGGTCGCAATAGTTGCAGCCTTTATTTCCGTTGCGTGGTTTGAGGTGTACAAACTAATAAAACGACGTAGCAGAAGGACCTTTTAGTAAATTTCAATAATGACTCTGGCCGCTTTATTAAATACTGCAATAAAAGCCTAAACCAGTTGCAGGTATCAATTAGATGACGCGGCCTGTATTGTATAGACTTGTATCCAAAATCATTTGCCATGCGTACTATCCTTTCCACTATCTGCCTGTTTATCGTCTCGACAGCCACAGCACACGATTTTAAACTATCGCTCCGGGGCAGTGGCTTTTATGTATCGGGCAAACCACGCAGCGATATTTATAGCTCAACTGTTACCGGCACCCTCTATAATTTTCCCGCAATAAAGACCATCGGCTATTCCGGCGCGTTGCAGTTTCGCCATGGCGGCGAATGGATAGAAATGGCTTACGGCATCGAGACGGGATCGTTAACAAGCAAGAACGGCGATTACAGCTACAGCAGCAGTACCGACCCCAACAACATACAAACATTATTCGTCAGCCAGAACATTGCCGACATCTTTTACTCAACGCATGTGATGGCCAATGTGAAAATACCCATAGGCAAGCTGCACCCCTACGCTGGCATCATGACCGGACTGGTAAGAACTGAAGCCAGTGGCAAAGCAGTTGTCAATACTTATTCGTGGGCGCAATCGTTTATCGAGTTTGAATCGTTTGATACGTATGGTGCAACCCTGGGTGCGCAGGCCGGTATCAACTATCCTGTTATCAAACACCTGGAACTTGCCGGAGAGCTGGGTATACGCCGCACCTGGCTGCACGAAACCGCCGTCTCTTTTCTCGACGACCGTCCCAAGCTCAATTACAGGTTGCTCACATTGAATGTCAGTGTAGGCGTCAATTATGTTTTCTAAAAACAACAGATCAACCCTAAATCATTTTACCATGCGCTTTATACCAGTAACCCTGCTAATGCTCTTGTCACTGGCATCGGCTGCCCAGCAATTCAAGATCGGTATTAGCGCGCATGCATTATACCATAGTGGTACATCCAGCGACAGCTACATCTTCGGCTCTCAACAAGGCGCTGGCTATGGCGGCGCGATATCATTGGCGCAATCGCACGACTGGATCGAACTTAAGTATGCTTTTGAAACGGGTAGCATGAGGGGACGGAAGACCGGCTTCTACAACACGGCTAACGCTGTACCTGTTGGCACACCGATACCCGCCACATTTAGCGGTTCCGATTACCAGGCCATCGCAGATCAATATTACTTGCCGTATGTTGCCGCCAATTTGAAGTTTCCCCTCTTTAGGTTTAAGCCTTACGCAGGTGTACTGCTCGCCCTGGTAAAAACAAACGGAAGCGGCAAAATGTACGTCTATCAATACTCCAATGTGCCCTTCAGTTTTCAGCCGTTCCATATGTATGGGGTAGGTGCAGGCATACAGGCCGGTGGCTCACTGATGCTGTCGCGGCATTTTGAACTGACCGGCGAACTGGCTTACCGCCGTATGTGGCTGAATGAATTCATTATAGCCATTTTTGGTAGCGCACATTCTATAGCTTACCAGCTCAACACTTGGCAGTTCAATGCGGGTATCAATTATGTTTTCGATTGGAATGAGGATTGAATTGTTTACCGAGGATGCAGAAAAAGGAGCCTGACAATTGAATGACACAATTTGGTATGTATTTTGGAACAGAAAGGAAAAACCTAACCAACACTATGCGATTACCTATTCTTTGGCTTACTGCATGCGCAGTTGCTTTTGCCGGCTGTAAAAAGGAAACAACTACACCTGCACCTGCCCCCGATCCAATGGTCCTAAAATTAAATGGTGCCTTCGAGAACAAGACGGCTGAAATAATAACTGTAGACATTTACCATACACCAAATGCCAATCCGCTGAACCCGGACAGTCTCGTCGTGTTTGCAAAACTCACCATTCCACCAAACGGAACAGGATCTCTGCCAACTTCCACGGCTATAACAGGCAAGACCTACGCCTATGACTGGTACAGCTATGATTATAAGTTAACCGGATGGCCCTCTCTATCTAAATTCAATGGCCTCGCCAACATCAAGGTTTTTGACTACTATCCCACCGGCAGCAAAGCTGTGCTAGCTGACAGTTCGGGCAACGAACGCCTGATTGTACTGAACGGCAATGGAAAAAAATCGCATTGGAAAGCAGTAGATGCCTATGATAAGAACGGCGTATCTGTCTGGACTACGCTTACGGCAAGCGAGCAGGCAGTATCGTTTTCTCTTGACTGGTTAGGCAATATGGTTGATTCCTCGTCTGTACTACACCAGAGGGACACCAGTGTCAAATTACCAAGACGGGGCATCTACAACTTCCTGAGAAAAGACAGGTTTCATGCGGTTGTTCCAACAGTGCCGCCTCACATGAACACCTTGCTTAGCAATAACCTGGACTTCATTGCACCACTCTCTTCGTCGTCTCCCGACACGCTGTTCTATGTCGTCTATAACTTCGCGAATTATGAGAAGGAACCCGATACCAGAACTTACTATCCGCCTTATTATAAGATTGTAAAAAACCATGTGGATTATTGAGACAAAATGCGATCAATGAATACTACTTTAGCCCCTTACAACACTACCCTCTTATGAAAAAACTAGCCCTCGCTCTGTTACTCACTGTTTCCGCACAGGCTTTTGCGCAGAAGAATGAAGTTGCCTTCTCAGTCGGCTATATAAACTATACAGCCATGGTTACAGCAGCTCCGACCATCGACTATGGCAGCAACCTGGGAGGCGGCGGATACCAGTTTGGCGCTTACTACCTGCGCAACATAAAATGGCTGCAGGTTGGCGGAGGCTGCGAAATAGGCTGGCTCAGCTCGAATAGTTTTAATATAGTATTTCCGGCGCAGCATCCCAGCCTGCAACCAGTGACTGCCATAAGCAAGGAAACTATTGCCGCGCCATTTATCAATACAACAGCTGTGGCTAACTTTCGCCTCCCGGTCAAACGATTCACATTTCATGCCGGTGGTGCCGGTGGCTATTTTACGGCAATAGCAAATCGTCACATAAATTTCAACAACGAAGGCGTAGACTATAACCATACCGATGTTGTGGGAGGATTTTCCGGTGGCGGACAAGCAGGAATAACCTTCAGGCTCGTTCCTGGCTTCGCGCTCGTAACGGAAGCCAGCATGCGGTACATCCAACTAAAAAATGCCGCACCTACTCCATTTACTTTCCTTTCCAGCGCACCCACTTCTTATGAAGGTCTGCACTATTATACACTCAGCCTCGGTGCTCGATATCTATTCTAGTATTTTTTAGCACCCGCTACAAACTCAAACAGCCGACCCTCTTATGAAAAAACTGACACTCGCTCTGTTACTCGCTCTTAGCACTTCCGTCTTCGCGCAGAAGAATGAGCTCGCATTATCTCCCGGTGCTCTCTACTACAAGGGCTTTACATCTAGCTTCTCTAAAAGCAATTATATCGGCAACCTCGAAGGAGGTGGTTTTAGGTAGGCCTATACTACCTGCGCAACAAAAAATGGCTGCAACTGGGTGGCGGCTTAGAGGTTGGCAAACTTGCGTACAATGAAATTATAAAAACCTACCAGGCGCAGACCAGTTATACAGTTACTGAACAGCAAAGCATCGGCACCCCCTTCAAATCGCTGGTGCTGCAGGCAAACCTGCATATTCCGGCTAAGCGGTTTACGTTTTATGCAGGAGCAACCGGCGGGTACATGGTAGCCACCGTTAAACGCAAAGTTCATTATGAAAACTGGCCTAGTGAATATGGTGAGGTCTATTCCTTGGGCGGCTTTTTAGCCGGCCCACAGGCAGGCATTGCATACAACATCTTGCCGCGCATCTCACTTTCGGCCGACCTCAGCGCGCGCTTTGTCAATCTCGAAGACAGCACTCCGCCGTTCGGTGGTACCAGGAGCATCACCTACTACAGTCACATGAACTACTACACCTTCGGCATTGGCGCACGATACCGGTTTTAGATTGACAGCCGAAATAATATACCAAACTTTATCGTAATAAAATCCCGTGTTTTCACGCTATTTTGTAAGGGATATACGGGATAATTTTATTACCAACAATAAACACACGCTACATGAAACAACCTTACCGCCAGCTGCGGGGCTATTCGCTTGACCCCACCTTCTCTACACGGCTGGATACCGAAGGCATCAATGAAATTACTTACCAGGTGCGCTGGGAAGACAACCTCAAAAAAGGCCCCATAGGCGACTATTTTGAGGTAATAGACTTTGACCCGGCCAGCAACTGCTTTTACGACCCCGTGCACCTCGACGCGCCCGACGTACTCAGGCAGAGTGGCCTCACACCCAGCGAGGGCAACCCGAAGTTTCACCAGCAATTTGTGTACACCATTGCCATGAAGACACTGGAGCACTTCGAGCATTCGCTGGGACGGAAGATCATCTGGCCGCCACGCCAGTATTTCAAACAGCAAAAAGGCGAAGCATGGGAGTACGTGTGGGAATACGTAGACAAACTGCGCATCCACCCGCACGCACTGCGCGATGCCAATGCCTACTACGATCCTGAAAAGAAGGCAGTGCTCTTTGGCTACTTCGAAGCAGCACAAAATGTGGGCGGCATCAACTTCCCCGGTGGTGTCATCTTTACAGCACTATCGCCCGACATCATTGCGCACGAAATGACGCACGCCATTCTCGATAGCATCCACCCGCGCTTTATCGAGAATACCAATCCAGATGTCCCTGCCTTCCACGAAGGCTTCGCCGATATCGTTGCGCTGCTGCAACGGTTCACCATTCCGCAGCTCGTAGAGCACCAGATAGCACAAACACGCGGCAACCTTGAAGAGTTCAGCTTCCTGGGCGAACTGGCCACACAGTTTGGCAATGCGCTGGACGGCAACCGCGGCGCACTACGCGGCGCCATCGGCAAGATCGAGAATGGCAAATGGCAACGCTACAAACCCAACCCCGAAGACTACCGCACTATATACGAACCACACGACCGCGGCGCCATATTGGTCGCCGCCGTTTTCGACGCCTTTATAAGACTGTATAACAATACTACGGCAGACCTGCTGCGTATTGCTACCAACGGCAGCGGCGTATTGCAGGCCGGCGCCATTCACCCCGACCTGGTGAAACGCCTGGCACAAGAGGCATGCGAGCTCGCAGAAAGATTGTTGCATGTATGTATCCGCGCGCTCGACTACTGTCCGCCGCACGATATTACGTTTGGCGATTTCCTGCGCGCGCTTATCACTGCTGATCTCGACAGCTCTAACAAAGATGTGAAAGGATACAAAGTAGCCTTGATAGAAGCATTCAGGAGTTGGGGTATTTATCCTGAAAGAGTGAACACACTATCGGTTGATAGCCTGCAATGGTCTAAGCCCGTAACGATGACCGACCAGGACAGAAGGTCATGGAAATTTATAGCAGACGAATTGCGCCAGGACATCCGCGATATAGTGGACAACTCTTACGCAAGCGCCAACAACAGGAAGAAGATACACGACCAATCGCTGAAGGTGCAGGCAAAACTGCACGGGTTGCTGATGGGCAAACGGCGCGGCAAGCCCGGTGCCTGGTCTAGCCTGCTGGCACAACTGGGTCTCACCGACAAGGTGCTCACCTTCCAATACGATGGACAAGCTGTTTCGACCGGTCGTGTACCAGAACTGGAAGTGCATAGAGTACGACCAGTATTCCGCGTAGGCCGCGATGGCAAGATCAACGACCAGGTACTCATCACCCTCACGCAAACCATGCACTTCAAACAAGACGCACTTGAAGGACTTACGTTCCGCGGTGGTTGCACCATACTGCTCAACATGTCGCAAGACTGCGATGTAGAGTACGTGATCTGCAAGAACGTGAATAGCGAATACAGGTTCCAGCAGCAGATGGATTACCAGCTTGGTAAGACGGCCTCTTACACCGCGCTCAGCAAATCGTTGTATGATGAGGACGGCTGTGGCGATATCAACTTTGCTCACCTTCATTTTCACTAAACCAACCCAAAAACAACTACCATGGCAAAATCAGTAGATGTAACCGTAAAAATGTTCCAGGTGGGCGAACTGGGCGATTGCTTCCTGCTCACCTTCAACGATAAAAAGAACAAAAGCAATGTGCTGATAGATTGCGGCACATTCCGCAACAGCCAGAGCTCCAAAGACCGTCTCGAGGAGATCGTTACCTATATTAAATCAGAAGTAAACGGACACCTCGATGTGGTTATCGGCACACACCAGCACAACGATCATATGTCAGGCTTCTGCCACTGCGAAGAGCATTTCCAGGATTCCGTATCGCAAGTGTGGCTGTCGTGGCTCGACGACCCACGCGATGCTTTTGCAAGGCAGATACGCAGGGATGAAAAGAAGCTGACCGACAAAGTACAGGCCATTGGTCTGAAACTGCACGCGCTCAACAAGACCGAACATGCCAACCGCCTGCACGACATGCTGGGCTTCTACAGTGTGGACGATTCGCCGGGTGTACCCGCGCGCGGTATAGAAGTATTGAAGAAGGTAGGCAAGAAGAAACCCGAATACCTGAGTCCCGGCCAGATAAAAAGCCTGCCCGGTATAGACGAAGAGTCGGTGAAGGTGTATGTACTCGGCCCACCCCGCCGCCGCGACCAGCTCTTCAGCAAAGACCCCGATAAAACACAGAGCTACGATCCGCACCTGGCGCTGGCTAATGGCAATGCCAGCCGCATGCTCTCGGCACTCGACAACCAAAACGAAGGAACCTTTAACAGGGCTGAAGACCAGTTCCCCTTCAATCAAACCTTTAAAAAGAAACGTTCTGAAATCGATCCCGAGATACTGGCCGCCTACGACCACCGCGATAGCAAATGGAGAAAGATAGACGACGACTGGCTGGGCTCTGCTGCACGCCTCGGCATCTACCTCGACTCGTACACCAACAACAGCAGCCTGGTGCTGGCCTTCGAGCTGGTGCGTTCAGGTAAAGTATTGTTGTTTGCTGCCGATGCGCAAACGGGTAACTGGGTATCGTGGGAGCATATAAAATGGGCTGATGCGCCGCACTTTAATACCTACCAGCTGCTTCAAAACACAGTATTATATAAAGTAGGTCACCACGGCAGCCACAATGCTACACTGGTAAAAGCGCTGGAGGCGATGGAACACCCTGAGCTGGTGGCTATGATACCGGTAGACAAGACCGACAGCAACATCACCAAACCCAACGGATGGAAGATGCCGGCCAAGAACCTGTATCGCCGCCTGAAGGAAAAAACTAACCATCGTGTACTAAGAATGGATTACGGCTACGACCCGGATTGCAGCCCTACCGGCAAAAACAAAAACAGCTGGAGAGGATTGGTGAAACCAAAGATCGACAAGACCAATAAATATATAGAGTACACCATACAAGGCTAACAAAACCACTATAACCTATAACCCTTTCCCTCTTAACCTATCACCTTCAAACCCTATCATTTGTATGGAACAGTTTTTGCATGAACTTGAGGATCAGAACGAATGTTATGAATATCAACCGCTTGATGGAAGATCTCGAAAAGCTCGATTTTCAACGCGAACCCTACCTGATAGGTTTAAGACTCATTGTCCTGAATGCGATAAACGAGCTCAACCGCCAGCGTTCTGCCAGTCCGCAATACTGCAGCCAGCTGATACGTTCGCTGCAAGACACCTACAAGCAAATACCTTCCAGCAGCGACGACTGCGACGTGCACGATTTCAATGTGCTGAAAGCGCAGGTGTACGACAGCCTGGGCCAGGCCAGGCATGTGGCAGCAGCCTAAACTTATTTATCAAACATTGCGAGGATCTTATGGAGCGTGGTCTGGTTGCGACCCGTGGCCAACTGTTTCAGTTTGCGCTCTACAAACATATTGCTGAACAGCGATTTCGATCCGTCCTTCACCACAAGGGCATATACATCGCGGCCGGCGATCTTAAAACTATCTATCTCGTTACTCTGAGACTCGAACGTCTTTCGCTGCTCCGCATCGGGAGCTTTGGTAAGGAAGGTAATATATAATGCGAGGTCTTTGCCGAGCGCTGCTTTTTTGAACGGGTTATTGCTGAGTATCTCTTCCAGCTCAGCCTTAGTTCTCAAAAACACCTCCACCTCGAAACCAAGTTCTTTGACAAGTTGTTTCTCGATCTTAGCCGTGAGCTTTGCTTCATCTTTCTCTTTGGCTTCCAGCAGCACGTTGCCGCTTTGTATATAAGTGCGTACGTTGGCAACCCCGGGCATCTCGCCCAGTATCCGACGCAGGTCTTCCATCTTGATGAGCCTGTGCCCGCTTACATTGATAGCTCTTAAGAAAGCAACATACTGTTCCATACCGATGAGCTAAAAATAAAAAAAGTTGCATTGGCGGCTGCAACTCTCTTCACAAAGCTCATGTCACAGCCATCAGAACCGGTAGTGTATCTGCCTTTCGACCGCGTAGGTGCGTATGTCTTTAAAAATCTCAAATTTGGAGGTCATAGCCGGGTGGCTTACCCTCGCCATGATGATCACTTCATACTCTTCTTCGCGACGGGCGCCTTTGCTGGTAAAGATGCCGCCATTCAGTTTGGCGATCTTGTGATTCTTGTACTCATTGATGAGTTCTTCGCGTCTTTCGGAAGGACAAACAAACAAGGCCACTATATTACCAACGCCGCAGTAGTTGTTACCAACAAGGTACTGGAAGTGATTCTTTACTTCGATGGCTTTAGACAATGTAAACGATTTGCCGTCCAGGGAATTTGAACGATTCATAGCGAGAGATTTAACTGGTGAAAAAATAACCGGCTTTGGTTACGGCCGCTACCGGTACAGTAAATACTAAAACAGCCGTGCCTGAAAGCTTGCCAATATTGTACAAGCGGCTATTTGTCAATCCGTTGCACTGGCATAGTTTTTAAAACTTGTAGGCAAATAAATTCAACAGTTATGAAAAAGTCGATTGAATTAGTTACGTATAGACTGGCCTTTCTTTTTATGACGATGATGGCGTCCGTTTACAGTTTTGCGCAAGACGCTACCAATGTAACGGTAGAAAAAACCGCAAAAACAACCACCACAGAGCAGTGGTACACTGAGCCCTGGGTTTGGATAGTAGGCGGCGCATTGTTATTCATTCTGTTATTGGGTGCGATTCTGGGTGGCGGCAGCCGTTCCCGCAGCACTTCTGATACGCGTGTGCACCGCACCACCATTACAAGGCAAGATGATGTGTATGATGCTTAGTTAATGAGCTGTTATTGAGTGTTTTTTAAATGTTTGGCAGCAGGCGCATTTCATTGGAAATGCGCCTGTTGTTTTGCCAATTATCAAAAGGGCAAAAAAATACTCCCCTCGTATTGAGGGGAGCTTAATCAACCACCATCTACCTCACTCGTCACATCACTTTATTCTGGTTCGTTTACTATTCCTTTCCCTACTTACTATTAAAAAATATGCCCCTCCGGCCGTTCGGGGAGAAGCTTTCAGAAACAAGGCGATAGATGCAAGCCAATAATTGCACAGTACACAGCTGCGGAAAAATTTTCTACAAAAACGGCTACAATCGGCTGTGGAAGCTAGTTTCGTGGAGCGCTGCGGCGCATGTCCTTCACCAGCTCCATGGCTTTGATATGTGCCTCCCTCGCCGAGTCGGCAGGGATCATGGCATATATAAGATGCCCATTTTTATCATGCTCAAATTTCACGTTCTCAGCTTCGTGCGGGGGAGACAATAATTCGTGACAGGCTAACACTTCATTTTTCAAAAACACTACTTTAAAAACGGCCATCTCTCATTCTTTTCGGGTCCAACAAATGCTCGCTCATCAATAAGCAAAAACTATGCAACGGCCGAGCTGCAGTTATATAACCAAACAACCCATATAAACTCATATCAACCAGTTAGAAATGCCCGTTTTTTCACTATGTTATTTTAACAACTTATTGCACACTGTACCGTGGCACGTTCTATATTTGAATACTGAAAACAACCCAACTCACATGATACGCTACCACCAATTCGAAACATCTGTCCAGGAGACAGCTAATGATTTTCACGACTGGAAACACCTGCTGCCAGCAGTACCTATTGCATTCCGCCTCCGGTTCCTGTACGTCATCGACAATCACTTTCACCTGCCCGATGCCTTCGATATCGTAATGAGCAGCCAAAGCCTTAACGACGACAGGTTTGAAGAGTTCCTGACGACAGCGCGAAAAAGCGAGACTTACTTGTATTGTAAGGAATAGGTTTGACTAGCTATCGATCATGAACGGAAAGGGCGAATATTGGTTCCGGAAGTTATTTGGATTATATTAGATACAAATCTTTCTACCCATGCGCAGGCTGTCGTTACTGTTTTGTTTGGTAGCAGGTACCACCTGGTGCTCTGCACAGACAGCCTCCGATAATCCCTTGTTCAACACCTTCAAGCAAGGCTTGGTACAAGGCGAGGGCAATGCAGCCTCAGTAGCGGTCATCAAAGCAGCCATCGGCACCTTTGGGGTCAATAATGTGTTCCGTTATTTTTCTACTGACAATGCAGCTGGAAAGTACACGATCCGCCTGAGGAACGACGAGACCATCACGCTGACATTCACTGAACTGAAACAAGCCGCTACTGCATCAGCCTTCAGCGAGAAGAGCACCGACCTGCTGTCGCACGACATCCGTAAATATGCAGAGCTCTGCTTTGCTGTAATGGCAAAAAAGCTGCAGCAGCAAAACCCACGTTACAATTATGTGTCTGCGGTGAGCGATATTAATGATGGTATAGAACCGGCAGATGCAGCCGCATTGTTAGGACTGAAACTCAAAAGCCTGAAACCCTGTACCGTGGATAACCTGTCGCACTACAACCATATCATCGTGTGCAATCCTTACCATATAGCTTACGCCAACACTGGCTATTATGATGAGCTGAAGAACCAGGCAGGCGTTGCCACGCTCAACGACTTCAGGCAAAACCACTACGGCGCCAAATGCGCCCTGCGCCGCTGCAATATCAGTGAAGCGTTCAGGGTGGATGAATTCTAAAAAAAATGCCGGGACGAATCCCGGCACCTATAAAGTAAGTCGTTCAGTCATTATTGTTCAACCCTGAAAGGAGCTGTAGCTACTTCGCCTTTGTCGTTCGACAAGGTAAGCCAGTACACACCATTAGCCAGCGTTGAAGGCAGATTGATCTGCAACTCGTTGCTACCGTTAGCCAGCACAGTACCCTCGCCAGATACGGCGCCTGTGATCTGGCTCAGCTTATAGCGGTAGTTACCATTTGCTGTAGATGCCAGCTTCACATTGATCGCCCTGCTGTTACCAACCGGGTTAGGATACAATACCATTTTACCATCGGCGCTTACGCTTTGCACCGAAGTACGGAATGGGATGCGCAGGATATGTATCTGGGCTGTTGACACATTAGTGTACGTAGCATCGTTACCATAAGTGTACAGTACCAGTGCGTTGATCTCCTGCGGGCGGAACAGCTCTGCAAAATAGCTGTTGGTTATTTTGTTCTGCGTCAGTTGCAGGGCACCTAATACAGGAGCCGGAGCTGGTGAACCGTTCAGGAAGAACGAATCGGTAGTAACACCACTAATGCGTTCCAGCAATACATCCACGAAGTCGGTCATCGAGCCATCATACAATATAACAGAGGCCTTACCGAAACCGGGAACGCTGAAGTTATAGTCGGTGGTTGATTTGTACTGGAATGGGGCGCTCGTCAGGCTTTGGGCCTGGAAGGTCAGCTCCATGTTGACCGTCAAGCTCCATGTTGACTGCCAGCTGCTGTTATAAGTAGCCGGGAACTTGATGAGTGGATAAGGTTGAGAATAAGGAGCATCCTGCGCGAGGATCACCAGCGAGTCGGAAGCAATGAAAGGCGCACCAAACTGACCCAGGCCTATAGCATAGCGTTCTGTAGTTTCGCCAATACGCATGAAACCGGTTGCAGTTATGCCAGACCACCTGTTGGTCTTCAGTCGCAACGAATCGAGCGCGCCCATCTTGGTGTTGCGAGAGCTATACCAGCTAGCACCCGGCAGGTTGCTGTTCGTACCCTGGAGCTGTTCTGAATAGTAGCGGGTGTTGCTATATTGAACACCGGTAAAATCCCACTCTTGTGCTGCAGAACCCGGTGCCAGTTGCGGCACGGGCAATTGTGCATCAGCAAAGGTGTCTGATCCGATTACCGCCGACGAGTAGCTGCTCTGGGTGAGTGTGATCTGTGCAAAAGCTGCACCTGCGCCCAGCATCGCTATGGCAAATGCGTAAAGTTTCTTCATAATGGAAATTGAGTTGAGTCCAAATATATAAAAAAGCCAGCAGCACACATAACATCGCATGACAATGCCATGACAAATAAAGTCGCCGAGCAGCATTAATTTGCGCCCATAAAATCACACACCTCACATGCGGTTATCTTCCCATTACGTGGCACTGGCGCTGGCAGTTATGTTCGGCACCAAAGCCACAGCACAAACTGACAAGCTGGTATACAACGACGAAAAGCATTTCAAAAACGTAAAGCAGCTCACTTTTGGCGGCGATAACGCGGAAGCCTATTTCAGCTTCGATGGCAAAGCCGTTAGCTTTCAGCGCACCAACCCGAAAGAGGGACTGAACTGCGACCAGATATTTTATGGCAAGCTGCCAAAGAAGGCCGATGATAAATTTGAATACAAGCAAGTGAGTCATAAAGGCCGCACCACCTGTTCTTATATGATGCCTGATGGCAAGCACGTGCTGTACGCATCTACACATTTGGGTGCAGATACTTGTCCGCCGGTGCCAGACAGGAAGGTGCTGAAGAAATACGTATGGCCTATTTACGATAGCTACGACATCTTCGTGGCCGATCTGAAAGGCAATATCACCAAACAGCTTACCCACAATCCCGGTTATGATGCTGAAGCAACGATCTCTCCTAAGGGCGATAAGATCGTATTCACCTCTACCCGCAGTGGCGACCTGGAACTGTATGTAATGGACATTGACGGTAAGAACGTAAAACAAATAACCAAAGACCTGGGTTACGATGGTGGTGCCTGGTTCAGCCCCGATGGCAGCAAGATAGTTTGGCGCGCAAGCCGTCCTACCACAGAGGCAGAGGTAAAAGAATACAAAGACCTGCTGGCACAGGGCATGGTTGCCCCTACCAATATGGAGGTGTTTGTGGCCAATGCCGACGGCAGCAACGTGCAGCAGGTAACTAAACTGGGCAAAGCCAACTGGGCACCCAACTTCATGCCCGATGGCAAGCGCATCATCTTTGCGTCTAACCACGAGTACGAAAGAGGTTTCCCGTTCAACATGTACACCATCAATATAGATGGCAGCAACCTGCAAAAGATATCGCACGACGGTGGTTTTGACGCCTTCCCGATGTTCTCACCCGATGGTAAGAAACTCATCTTCTCATCGAACCGCAACAACGGCGGCACGCACGATACCAACCTGTTCATTTGCGACTGGGTAGAATAACTCCTGAGTGATAAGAGCGAATAAAAGAGGAGCGGTTACGCTCCTTTATTATTTTGCGATAGAGTCCGCCAGCCTCTTTCGGATCACGTGTAATTACCTTATATTTAAGGCATATGCGTGTTATGAAGAAACTACTATTCCTATTAACTCTGATGAGCCATCAGGCAATTGGGCAGCCAGCTTTAAGATTTGAACGTTTAGACCTCAATGCAGGCCCTAATTCATCATCTCCCAATAACTTTTGCATCGTAGGCAACAAGCTATATTTCACTGCCACAACTCCTGCGACAGGCAGTGAGTTATGGGTGACGGATGGCACTGTGGCAGGTACCCAGGTGCTGGAAATAAATCCTGGCGCTGACGGAAGCTCGCCCTCCTCTCTTCACGAGATGGCTGGTAAATTGGTATTTCTAGCATCATCTCCAACCAGTGGCATGGAACCTTGGATATCAGACGGAACGGTTGCAGGAACTCAATTGATAAAAGATATAATGCCGGGAACAGGTAATTCGACTTCCGAACTTGATGGAGCGGTGCTTAACGGTAAAATGTATTTTGCTGCTGATGATATAACATACGGCAGGGAAATCTGGGTAACTGACGGCACTACGGCCGGAACGCAAATGTTAATTGATATAAGACCGGGTTTTAATAGTTCTCATGCAGCTAAATTCATTACCTACAATAACAAAGTATATTTCAGCGCAATGACGGATTTGACCGGATTAGAATTGTGGGCGACAGATGGCACTACGCTTGGGACACAGATGGTTGATTCTGGCGGTCCTGTGTCTCCTGACGTATTTACGAAGGCGCTTAGCAAATTATTTTTTCGTGCAACTAAGGGCGTGGGAACTGGAGACGAACTGTGGGTTACCGATGGGACGACCGCTGGCACACAGATGCTGAAACAAATTAATCCTCCGGGATCAGGCACTACCAACGAGTTTGTCGAGTTTAGCAATAACGTTTATTTCTCGGCAAGCGACGGCATTAACGGAGCAGAACTATGGATGAGCGATGGCACAGCGGAAGGGACAGTGATGGTCAAGGATATCAATCCTGGGGTGCTACCAAGCGGACCAGTCGAATTTGAAGAATATAACGGTAAGCTCTACTTCAATGCAGACAATGGTTCTCAAGGGCGGGAATTATGGGTGACCGATGGCACCGCTAGTGGAACCCAGCTTGTAACTGATATATTTTCTGGGTCTATAGGTGGCCATCCGAGGAATTTGATTGTATACAAGGGGTATCTGTATTTCGAAGCAATTCAAAATGGCACAGCTGGCAGGCAGCTATTTATCAGTGACGGCTCAATTTCAGGTACAAAGGTTGTGGCACCCACAGCCACCCCTCCGGCAAACACTGTAAATAACCCACCACCGGCACTTTGTGTGTACGATTCAATGTTATTCTTTCAGGCTCGATACGATACAACAGGCTTTGAATTATGGTTGTTGACGAATGATACAAGTACCAATATCCGTAACCACGAGCTAACGGCTAGTGTCCGCATCTATCCGAACCCAAGTAATGGAACGTTTACTATTGAAACAGGAAACAAAACATTCACCACAGCGAACCTGGAGGTATACGATGTTGCAGGTAGACTTATACTAAGTCAGTCTCTGGCATCTACGAAAGAAAATATCCGGTTGCCCGAAACTGCAAAGGGTATGTACCTGGTAAAAATAGCTGTCGATGATGCGTTGTATGCTACACAGCTGATAATAGAATGACCTGAATAATTTGCAAAAAACATAAGAGGAGCTACGAGCTCCTCTTTGCACTTTGCGCAATCGAGAGACTTGATCGCCCCTCTGAAATGAAATGATGTGTGAGATATTGGTCGCACTCCCTTTTTTTCTCAAGACAATGTTACGTACCCTCCCAATGAAGGCCAGCGACAGTAAAGAGTTTCATTGCCAACAATCGCAATAGCTTTTGTACTACAGTGTTTTAACTATCTTCACACAATGTTAGGGAAATTTTTGATGGTGGCCTTAGGGGGCGGCTTGGGCAGCATGGCGCGCTATGGAATGTACATCGCCATGGACAAATACACTATCAAAACATTTCCGGTAGCTACACTTACAGTCAATCTTGTCGGTTGTTTTCTTGTTGGTCTGCTATTTGGTTTCACCTCGAAGGCAACTGCGGGAGGCGCACCAACCGGATGGGCGCTATTTCTCGGCACTGGCTTCTGCGGCGGCTTTACCACCTTCTCTGCCTTTGCGCTGGACAATAATAACCTCTTTAAAAACGAACAGGGACTCGCCGCACTGGCATACACCATCTTCAGCGTAGTGATCGGCATTCTGCTGTGCAGGCTGGGCATGGGCCTTTCGGGTAATTAATAATGTAACTGCGTTACTCTTGTGTCGCGCACCAGCTGAGCCACCACCAGGTCGTGCTTTTCCTGCGTAGCCCTAACTGTCCAGGTAAGCACTACCATACCTTCACTCTTTTCGGTCTTCACCTTGCGTATCTTATAATTCTTATCAAAAAAATCGGTAGGTTTTAGCAGGGCGGCATCTGTAGTGTATTCTTGCCTGATGACGTAATCGCGTATCATATACTTGCTCTCAAACCGCTTTTCGATGAAGTGGAGGATGACCAGGATGATGAGTACGATGGCTGTAGTTTCGACGGCCACCTGGTAATCGCCAATGCCCACGCTCATTCCTATGGCGCCGGCCGTCCACACCGCTGCTGCGGTGGTAACCCCGTGTATACTCTGCTGGTTGCGGAAGATGATGCCCGCGCCTATGAAACCGATGCCGGTCACAATATTGGACGCGATACGGGTAACATCACTTGCATGTCTTATGTCAAGTAATGCCATATGATGTGACACCAGGGTAAATAAAGTACCACCTACGCTCACCAGCATCATGGTTCTGAATCCAGCCGCCTTGCCACTCCACTCGCGTTCCAGGCCTATCAGGGCGCCCAGCAGGGCCGACAGCAGCACTTTTTGAATATCCTCGTTGAATATATCCATAGCTTATATAACAACCATAAAATTACGCCAGTATATGGTATTTAAAGTGTTTGAATGCATTTTTGAATAATCCATAGGCGTTCGTTAATTTTGCCACCCGCAAATGTCCTTACATGATAGAAATTAAAGTACCCACGGTTGGCGAATCAATTAGCGAAGTAACCTTAGTGAAGTGGCTGAAGAAGGATGGTGAATGGGTGGAAAGGGATGAACTGCTCTGCGAACTGGAATCGGAAAAAGCAACCTTTGAGCTGAACGCCGAAAAAGCAGGCATACTCCATACAGTAGCCAAAGAAGGCGATACATTGAACATCGGAGATCTTGCCTGCAAGATAGACGAGACAGCTGCACGCCCTGAAGGCGCTGCTGCTCCCGCTCCTGCCAAAGAAGAAGCGAAGCCCGCTGCTAAGGCTGAGGCACCTAAAGCCGAAGCGCCTAAAGCTGCTGCTCCTGCAGCCGATGTAAAAGCTACACCGGTGGCTAAATCTATCATGAGCGACAAGCAGGTGAAAGCCGGCGACGTGAAAGGCACTGGCGCTATGGGCAAAATTCTGAAGGCCGATGTGCTGGAAGCCCTGGCTAACCCAGGCCGCAAAGGCGGTGCTGCTGCATTTACCCGCGATGCAAAACGCGAGAAGATGAGCAACCTGCGCAAAACAGTATCGCGCAGACTGGTGGAAGCTAAGAACACTACTGCTATGCTCACTACCTTCAACGAGGTGGACATGACCCGCATCATGGAGATACGCAAGCAGTACAAGGATACTTTCAAAGAATCGCATGGTGTGAACCTCGGTTTCATGTCGTTCTTCACCAAAGCAGTTTGCTACGCACTGCAGGAATGGCCGGCAGTGAATGCTTACATCGACGGCGAAGAGATCGTGTACCACGACTACTGCGATATCTCGATAGCAGTATCTGCTCCTAAGGGACTGGTAGTACCTGTTATCCGCAATGCAGAGAGCCTGAGCATGGCGCAAATAGAAGCTGAAGTTGGCAACCTGGCTAAGAAAGCACGCGAGAATAAACTGAGCATCGAAGAAATGACAGGCGGTACCTTCACCATCACCAACGGTGGTGTATTCGGTTCACTGATGTCTACACCGATCATCAACATACCACAGAGCGCTATCCTGGGTATGCACAAGATACAGGAGCGCCCAATGGCAATAAATGGCAAAGTAGAAGTACGCCCTATGATGTACCTCGCACTCAGCTACGATCACCGCATCATCGATGGTCGTGAGTCGGTAAGCTTCCTGGTGCGTGTAAAAGAACTGCTGGAAAATCCGGAGCTGCTGCTGATAGGACACGATCCTGTAAAAGCACTTTTAGAACTGTAGTAACAAGGAAATATAAAAAAGAACAGCCGCTGAAAAGCGGCTGTCTTGTTTTAGGCGAAGCGCATATCTTTTGCGCTTATCGTTAAAACCACCACGGTGCAAGCACCGCTGGTTCATGAATTCGTATAGCAAAGCTGATGCCAGTAACGTCTGGCGTGTAATGGGATAGAACTACGTATACAGGTGAGAAATGGTAAAAAGTATGAACGCCTCTTATCGGCGTTCGCAGCACACCAAGCATCTCTTTCATACACCACGCTTTATAGGATGAGTAAATATATAGAACATAATCCATACCAAAAAACGTCATTTATAGCAACAACAGGCGTTTTCAGTCGAAACGTAGTTTCCATTTGACGAATGGGGAACTTCATTCGACGAATGAATATCGACGGCTTTACTTATATTTAATTGTCTATGAGCCGCTTATTCATACTTATCACCCTGCACTTTTTGTGCCTCATAAAGGCCAATGGACAACTCACGATTGTTGGCAAAATTGTTGACAAACAACACCAGCCTGTTGCTTTTGCTACCCTGATATTGCAACACCTACCCGATAGCGCCATAGTAAAAATGGACATGGCAGACAGTAATGGCGCCTATAAAATACCGGTAACCGATACGAACCAACTCCTTTTGAAGATCATTGCTTCGGGCTATGCACCCGCATTCGCTCCTGTTAGCAACAAACAACAGGATATCATTTTAGAACCGGTAGGCAAAGAACTTGCAGCTGTCATCGTGAGCTCGCGCAAACCACTGATAGAACGCAAAGCAGACCGCACAGTGTTAAACGTAGAGAATACGATATCCGCCATTGGTTCCGATGCATACGAGCTGTTGAGAAAAGCACCCGGAGTGCGCGTTACTAACAACTCTGTATCTCTTGCCGGAAAAAGCACGGTGAGCATTATGATAGACGGCAAACTGGTACGCCTGGGTGGCGATGAACTGGAAGCTTTTCTGCGCACCATAAAAGCCGACAACATATCGCAGATCGAAGTAATCACTACCCCACCGGCTAAATACGAAGCAGAAGGCAACACAGGTCTCATCAACATTGTCACGAAGAAAAGAAAGAACGAAGGACTGAATGGCAATGTAGGTTTGAGCTATACACAACGCGTGAGAGGCGGAGCAAGAACCACGCTGTCGCTCAACTACCGGAAGAACAAGCTGAATGTCTTTGCCAATGGCTTCCTTACACGAAATCAAAATACTCTCGACCAGCAAACAACTACGCAGTTCGACAACCAGGAAAACTATTTGAGCAGCTGGCAGATCACAGATCCTATTTATTCGCGCCTGGAACTTGGAGCTGATTACAACATCGGTAATCGATCGACACTCGGCATCATGTACACCACGGGCCACACCGACCGCATAGCGAGGCAGGCTTACGTCTCGACCATCACTAATCTAAATACGGGCAATATCGACTCACTGCAACGCTCCCGCGCGCAGATAAAAGAAACAGGTTTGCGCCAGGTGGTGGATGTAAACTACGAATGGAGGATCGACACGAGTGGTAAAAAACTGAACATCGACTATGAATATTTTGGTCGCCCTTCTCACCGCGATCGCACAGCTACCAATCAAAGTGTCCTGACCGATGGCGGTAGAATAGGTGCACCCGGCACTAATCTCACTACCGCCGACCTGGATGTAAACTACATGGAACTAAAAGCAGACGTCGTGTTGCCCACCACGTTTGCTGAGTGGAGCTTTGGCGCAAAAGCATCAGGCATTCACAACGTCAGCGACAATATTTTTAGCGACCTCAATGACGGCGTGTATGTGCGCAACACTGAAAAAAGCAATGAGTTTGATTATACAGAGAATACCCAGGCACTATACTTCAGCACAGAAAAGAAATGGGATAAATGGGAAGGACAACTGGGCCTGCGAGGTGAATACACGCAATCAAGAGGCATTTCTATTGGCGACACCGTTACCAACAACTATGCAAAACTATTCCCCACCGCTTACCTGCTCTACACGCCCAACGAAGACAACGCATTCAACATAAACTACAGCAGGCGTATTGAACGACCGCAGTATTTTCAACGCAACCCTTTCCGCACCTACACTACGCCGACATCTTACGAAGGTGGCAACCCGTTTCTCCAGCCATCGTTCAGTCACAACGTTGAGTTAGGATATACCTTAATGTCGCAATATACCATTACTCTATATGCGCAACAGGTAGATGCTATGATACAATGGATAGCACAAACGGACTCTGTCAATAACTCCTACTTCTACACCTGGGCCAATTCAGGAACCTCAACTTCGTTTGGCCTCTCGTTGAATGCCACCAACAACATTACAGATTGGTGGGAGAATACGGTGACGCTGAGTGGCTATCGCAAATCGTTCAGATCCGACTACTATAACACAGCCAACAATTTCAACCTGCCTTCGTGGGAGGTGGACATATTCAACACATTCCAGCTAAACAAGGCGCAGACGTTGATGGCCGAACTTGGTTTCTATTATGGATCCAAAGAACAGGATGGCTTTAATCTCGGTTATGCCAACTACATGTTTTGGGGAGGCATCAGAGCGCTCTTCTTCGACAAGCGGCTAACGCTTAACCTGCAGATAAACGACCCTACGCGTACATCATGGGATAAGTACCTCAACCTGCACAACGGCACCTACCAGTTCGACTATGATGATCATCGCTGCGTGCAGGGAACCATCAGCTGGAAGTTTGGCAACAAGAATATCAAGGCACGCCGCGAACGGCAAACAAGCGACAGCGGACAATAAAAAACGCCCCGCAAATTGCGGGGCGCTCACTCTATTGACCTACCTGTAAACTATCGTCCGTTCCTCTTATCCAAAATGGCTCCGGTACCCAGACCACCTGCGGCACCAATGATACCACCTATGATCGCACCTTTACCCCTGTTTTGCTTGTTGATGATAGCACCACCAATGGCACCTACACCCGCACCGATTACGGCACCTTTAGCTTTTGCACTCCAGCCTTTCTTAGTTGGCTGTTGTACTGGCGCTGGCGTTTCTACCGGCGTGTACACAGGTTGCGATTGCGTTTGTGTTTGCGCTACAGGGTAGTTGTTGCTACCTGCATTAGAGCTACCTGAGTTATATGTATCGTTGCTGTGTGTAGTACGTGTACGTGCTACTGAACGTGAACGTGTGCTGCGTTTCTTAGCAACGGTGTGTTTACGCGGCGCTACAGATTGTTGCACCTGTGCTGAAGGTATTACCTGTGGCACCACAAACTGTGTGCGTGCTACTTCACTCATCGAGTCGATCACTTGTTTTTTAGCCATCTCAACTTTCATCGAGTCGATCGTCTTTTGCTGCGCTTCAAGAGCAGCGTTCTTTTCTTTTACAGCCGATGTGTTACATGAAGTAACACCTACTAAGGTTACACCTGCTATTGCTAATGTTGTGATGAACTGTTTCATAAGCTTCTAAGTTTTGTTTTGTTCTTTGTTTTCTATGTTGATTAATAAACCTCATCTATTGCGAATACTGTGCCAGTTGCTTCATATAGTATGTTAAAGCGCAGCAGCTGAAACAGTAACGAATAAAGGATTAGACGCAGCAGGATTAAAAGAGTTTAAAGCCCGGCTGTTAAAGAAAACAAAAAGAAAAATGCTATATAATATATGGTATAAGCGTGGAGGTTATTGATGAGCTTGTTTACTCTTTATTCATGGCGACGACGACTTACTTCCTCATAAAGGACCTCTGATGACATTTTTCTGAGCAGGCTGTCTGCCTTGTGTTCAATAAGCCTGGGAAAATTGCGCATCAGGCGGCGACGCATTAATTGCTCTACCACATCGTTATAACAGCCGAAGTGATCGTACAAATCGCCAAAACAATTCATAGGTGCCATTACTGCTGTTATATTATACTGATCCCGTAAAATGATCGCAGACGCAAGTTGCTTGTCTAGTGGCACAAAGTGCACATGATGACATATTTCAGATTGCCGCCTGAATCGTCCTGGAGGGCATGACGTTTCATCGCCTCACACCCCTCAAATTCCGAATATTCTATAAAGGGAAA
This sequence comes from Polluticoccus soli, assembly GCF_029269745.1. NCBI lineage: Bacteria > Pseudomonadati > Bacteroidota > Chitinophagia > Chitinophagales > Chitinophagaceae > Polluticoccus > Polluticoccus soli. The sequence continues at coordinate 440,785 of NZ_JARJHT010000003.1, forward strand.
AAATGGCTTTGATGAGGATGTCTGACAGACAGCCCTGTATGGGTTGAAAGCCAGGAGAAGAATGACGATTGGGATCAGGTGAATACGATTCATAAGAAAGCGTGTTTGAATTTACTCAATTACACGCATAAAAAAACCGCCATCAAACGATGGCGGCTTCAGTATAACTCTCTAATACTAATTACATCTTCTCGATCACCACAGCGCTGGCACCGCCACCGCCGTTGCAGATACCTGCAGCGCCGTATTTAGCGTTGTTTTGCTGCAGCACGTTCACCAGTGTGGTGATGATACGCGCACCACTAGCACCCAGCGGGTGACCCAGAGATACGGCACCACCGTTCACGTTCACTTGCTCTGGTTTCAGTCCCATTTTCTGTGCATTGGCAATACCTACTACGCTGAATGCTTCGTTCAGTTCGAAGAAATTGATATCGCTCATTTTCAAACCTGCTTTTTCAACAGCCTTTGGTACAGCGATAGAAGGTGTAGTAGTGAACCATTCTGGTGCTTGTTCAGCATCAGCATAGCCTTTTATTTTAGCTATTGGCTTTACACCCAGTGCTTCTGCTTTTTCTTTGCTCATCAGTACCAGTGCAGCAGCGCCATCGTTCATAGTAGAAGCGTTAGCAGCAGTTACTGTACCGTCTTTTACAAATGCAGGACGCAGTTCCGGTATCTTCTCGAACTTCACGTTCCAAGGCTCTTCGTCTTTTGCAAATTTGATAGCATCGCCTTTCTTCTGCGGAATTTCAACAGGAACGATCTCGTTGTCGAATTTACCGGCAGTAGCAGCAGCCTGGCTGCGTTTGTAGCTTTCAATAGCAAATGCATCCTGGTCTTCGCGGCTGATGTTGCACTCTTTAGCGCAAAGCTCAGCAGCATTACCCATAGCGTAGTTGTGGTACACATCAGTCAAACCGTCTTTAGCCAGACCATCGATAAATGATGCGTTACCGTATTTATTACCCCAACGCAGTGTGTCGCTATAGAAAGGCACATTGCTCATGCTCTCCATACCGCCTGCTACTACTACATCAGCATCGCCCAGCATGATAGCTTGCGCACCTTGCATGATGGCTTTCATACCACTAGCACATACTTTGTTGATAGTAGTGCAAGGCACGTTGTCAGGAACACCTGCGAAACGAGCAGCCTGGCGTGCAGGAGCTTGACCGAGGTTAGCCTGCAGTACGCAGCCCATCAGTACTTCGTTTACTTCGCTGGCAGCGACACCGGCTTTTTCCAGTGCGCCTTTGATAGCGATAGCACCAAGCTTAGTAGCAGAGAAATCTTTCAGTGATCCACCCCAGCTGCCCATTGGCGTACGAACAGCCGATATGATATATACTTCTTTCATAATCAGTAAATGTCGTTTGAAAAAGACCGCCAAAAGTACGGAAAAAAGGCATTTGCGAAAACTGTCTATAAGCCTGCTCAATATGCATATAAATAATCCCATATGAGGCAATTCTTACACAGCCGGGCTTTTATAAAGGACCTTGCCGTGGGCTGTTAAAACACGGTTAAACAACGCATTATACCTTGGCCACCCTGCCGCTTCTTCGTATCTTCGATGTATTCCAAACCAAACAGAACCGATTATGAAGAAGCTGATCCTGTGTATGTCTGTGGCCTTTACTACTGCGTTTTCGTATAATGTTAATGCGAAGGAAGACGATAATAATGCAAAGAAAGTAGCTTCCGCAGCTGCCTCGACCAATAAAGCTCAAACTATAGATGAATATATCACCTCGGTTTATAACGCGATCGATTTTGGTGGTAAGAAACTAGCGTACGACGTGTTTAAGAAAGCCTATACCGGTTTTTTGAACCTGCGTAGCGCCGGACAGGTGAGTAAGAACATACTGAGTATCGCCGATTTTTCGCAGCCTTCTACTGCTCATCGACTTTGGGTGATCGACCTGGTTTCTAAAAAGCTTTTGATCAATGATTACGTAGCGCACGGCCAGGGCTCGGGCGACCTATATGCGACGAAGTTCTCTAACCAGGCTCAGTCGCACCAGAGTAGTCTTGGTTTTTATATAACCGATGGTACTTATGTTGGTAAGCATGGCACGTCACTGCGCCTGCGTGGTGTAGACCAGGGTTATAATCATTCTGCTATGTCGCGCGCGGTGGTAATACACGGTGCCAACTATGTAAGCAATGATGCTGTGGCCGGTATGGGCCGCCTGGGTCGTAGCTGGGGTTGTCCTGCAGTTTCTAACTCGCTGGCCCCTAAGTTCATCAGCGCCATCAAAGACGGTAGCGTACTGTTCGTATATGCTCCGCAAAAGGACTACCTGTCTAGCTCAACATGGTTGAACAGGGCATGCCAGGTGCCAAATGGCGGTACCCTGTAAGAACTTACTTCTTAGCTACCGTTTCTTTAGGTTGCTCAGTATCGCCTCTCAGCTGGCTAAGCACCTGGGCATCCTTTTCATAAATATCTTTCACAAACCGTACACGTTGGTTATCGCTGTCAAAAACAGTCAGGTAAACAATGTGTACGGCTAATTTTTTCTCCAGGTTCACAAACTTGGTAGACTGCGTACTGATCACAGCAGATATCCGCTCCTGGTCATACTGTTTACCTTCCAGAACACTCAATATGTACTCTGCCATTTCGCGTGGTTTCTGCACACGTATGCAGCCCGAGCTTTTAGCACGGTAAGGCTTATCAAAGTCTTCGCGATGCGGCGTATCATGCAGGTATATATCCCAATTGTTGGGCAGGTTGAATTTCACATTACCCAAGGCATTATGATCGCCCGGCGGCTGACGGAACATGAAGTTTGTTGCATTTGCAGCTGTCACCGATGCAGGGTTTACCCGCTTTCCTTTTTTAGTGTAAGGCACCAGGCGTCGTTCAGCCAGGTAAGCTGCACCACTTTTAGCCAAACCCGGCGCTACGTCTTTCCTTAATATAGTAGGCGGCACACCCCACGATGGATTGAACACTACGTTGGCCATGTTGGCACCTATAGATGGTGTTTTGCGTTCAGGACGACCAACAACAACGTTCATGTGCATCACATCTTCTCCGTCTTTACGTAGGAACAGTTCCATCATCGGCACGTTCACGATCACATACCTGTCTTCAAAGCTTTGCGGCAACCAGCGCAGGCGCTCCATGTTCACATCTATATGGTCAAACACGTCCGTTGGTTCGCCTTTGATCTTTGCCATAGTTTCTTTATCCAGCTTACCGCTTTGTTTCAGCGCATAAAACTTCTGGTATGCTTTGATCTGCGCACTGCGTGTATTGCCTGAATCGGTCTCTGCATTGGCTAACCACGGCATCTCTGTATGAATGATGTACATGCTATAACTATCTACCGGCACGGTATCTGCCACCAGCCCGGCTTTAGCATTGAGGAACTCCTGGTTCTTCAACAGCAGATCATAATGCGCGCGTGTTTCCATCAGCACATTGTACATCGGGATCTTACTGCGATAGCTGGCCAGCGTCGGGTATCTGCCTTGCTGATACAGTTGTTTTATCAGCACAGTATCAGGTCTCCAGGTAGAGTCATTCTTATGGTACCATATTGGGTCTGCTTTCTTTGCAGAGATCCTACCAAACAACAGGTCGTGCGAGGCAGCAAGGTAACTGTGTGTACACGCAGTATCGAACGCCACAACGGTATCCAGGTTAGGTGTCTTGGTTCTATCGAAATAAGTACGTTGTTGTTTCAGGAAAGAAAGGTTGTATTGTTCCGGATCCAGTCCATCCATCCTCAGGTTCTCCAGCTCTTTTATCAGCTCGTCAACATACTTGGTACTGCCATCCTCATCCAGCCACAGGGGGAAGTAATCGTTGGCCTGGTACACATACTGTTGGTATTGTTCAATGTCTTCATGCAGCTTCTCCTTATTCCATGAAGCGCTGTCTATGGGCTTGACATATTTCTTGCTTAGTACCGCTACAAAATCATCCTCGTCAAACTTGGTAGGACCGAATAAACCGCCAGCAGTATCACGCCGCTCACGGCAACTGGTGAAAGCTATTGCTACAAACAGTGCAAATAATGACAAAATCTTGCCCACGGTTCTTCTATTAGTGCTTGTGTTCATACGTAATAATCTTATTCCAAACTCCAAGCTAGAAGTATAAAAACTGTTCCCAGCCCTACCCTAACAGTTCTTTAACAGGGTCCCAGAAACGTTTGTCGAAGTCTAATACTTTGTCTTCCTCAACTTTAATACCCTCTTTTTCCAATAGTTGCTGCATCAGCTCTGGCGGACTGAAATGATGTTTTCCGCTCAGCATTCCGTTTCGGTTCACTACGCGGTGGGCAGGCACTTTGGGTTTTACTCCGCCACAAGAGTTCATGGCATACCCAACCACACGGGCGCCGCTTTTCATACCTATAGCAGCGGCTACTGCACCGTATGTAGTTACTCTGCCTTTGGGCACCGCACGTACTACATCAAAAATTGCATCGTAAATATCATCCTGGTTGGTCGCCTGTTTCTTCATTGCGTTGTCGTTTCAGCAGCAATTGTGTACGCAGTGGTTCGCGTACCCGAATATACTCATAAGGGCAATGCATGCAGCCGTTGCCGCAACAGAAACCGCGGTCGCTTAGATATTTTGCAGTGAACACCAGCCTGCCGTCAGGCAGTATGTAATAATCAATCCCCTCCTTCAGCTGGTTCATCCTTCTCAAATCGTTTCGGGATACTGATGGGCTCTGCGGGCAGCGAGAAGGAAATGAAATAGATAGTGCGCCCTTCTGCCAGGTGCATCTTCTCGTAAAAGGTTTGAATAGCCAGCGGACCCACAGCCTTACCTGTGCCGTAAATGTCTACCAGGTTCTCGTGTATGGTGCAGTTATTCTCAGCTATCGACTCGAGTGTAAAATCGTACAGCTCTTTCGAGTCCGTTTTTAAATTAACACGGCCGCCCGGCTTCATGATCTGCTGGTACAGGTTCAGGAAGCGCGCATGCGTCAGCCTGTTCTTCGAGCGCGACTCGCGCAGGAAGGGATCAGGGAAGATGATCCAGATCTCATCAACTTCGCCCGGAGCGAATTGCTGGTCTATCTGGCCTATATGTATACGAAGGAAACCTACGTTCGTCAGCCCTTCTGTCAATGCTATTTTGGCACCGTTGTAGATACGGTTGCCTTTTATATCTACGCCAATGAAGTTGCGGTCTTTGTGCTCGCGGCCCAGGTTTACGCTATACTCTCCTTTACCACATGCCAGCTCCAGCGTTATGGGGTTATTGTTCTTGAAATGCTCATGCCATTTACCCTTCATTCCCTCGGGTTTCTGCAGCACGTTGCTGAAGTTATTGATAGCGTTGAACCTGATTAATTTCTTGTGCCCCATAATGGCCGCAAAGATAGGCAGCAATTTGTACCCTTAAACGGCTAAACTGTCCTGTTTTAACATCAAGGTTTTCATTATGTTGCAAAAAAATTACTTGCGTGCTTAAATAATATTCTCTTAAATTCAATTTTCGTCCATTTAAACATCCAACTTTTATGAAGCAAAAACTTTTACTTTTTTCTCTTTCTTCAGCCTTGGCAGCGATCACGCTGTCGAGCTATAACTCTGGTCCCGCCAGTGCCCTGGGCTCGCAAGGCCTGCGCACGGGCAGCAATGGCAAAACCTGTGCAGAAGCCAGCTGCCACGGCACAGCCTCTGCAAGCACTGCAGTATCGATCAAACTCACCGATGTAGGCACCAGCCAGGTGGTGACCGATAACAAGTACAAACCACTGCGCACGTACGATGTAGAGCTTACAGTTTCTAATACGGCATTCTCAAATTTCGGTTTCCAGGCCGAGGTAGCTAACAGCAGCGGCGCCAGCGTGGGTGCACTAACAGCAGGCACAGGACAACACGTAGCAACCGTGGGCACTAAAAAAGTAGTGGAACACACTAACCGTATTTCAGGTAGCATTACACACTTCACCTGGGTATCACCAGCAGCAGATGCCGGCACTGTTACCTTTTACATAGCTGCCAACTCGGTGAACGGCAATGGCAACACAGGTGGCGACGTTCCAAGCCTGCCATTCACGGCTACTTTTGCTGAGAACAATACTTCAGTAGCTGAGCTGGCGCAAAATGTTTCCGTTAATGCCTACCCTAACCCGCTGCACAGCGATATGCTGCACCTGACTTTGGAAGATGCAAGCACAGGCGACTACACTGTATCAGCATTTGATCTGTCTGGCCGTAAGCTAACTGAGCAGTCAGCATCAGTTACAAGCAGCAAAGCAGAGATAAGCATTAACACTGCCAGCTGGCCCGCAGGTCTGTATCATGTACAGCTGAGCAAGGACGGTGCGCAGAAGATGATCCCGGTGATCAAGTACTAATCGCTACACATAAAGATTTAAAGCCCCGCAATGCGGGGCTTTTTTATTACCAATAACATACACATTTCATAAATCCCTGCTTTTATGATATAAAAAAATAATTTGCAATTAATACTAATGTGTGTTATCTTACTTAACGAATCATTATCATTTAAATCTTAAAGCGTCCTCTATGAAGAAAAAAATTCTACTCTTTTCTGTTACGGCAGGAATGCTTTCTCTAGCCTTATTGAGCAACAATGCTGGCCCTGCGGCTTCTAACCCTCCTTCAGACGGCAACAGGACCGGGGCTTTTACTGCTACCTGCGCAGCGCCGGGTTGTCACACCAGTAATACCTCAACAGTTGGCAGCTTCAAAAAGATAGTGGATAAAACCAATGGATGGGACGTTACGGGATTCGGCTATGTAGAAGGTCACACCTATACCGTAACACTGGAGGGCACCAACACTGCGATGGACTACTTTGGCTTTCAGGCATGTGCTATTTATGAAGCCAACCAGGGCAATGCCGGAACGCTCATAGCGACTGCCGCACAAACTGCGGTACGCTCAACCAAACCTACGATTGCCCCTGACACAATTAAAGTGGTAGAACACACCGGTAAGATCCTCTCTTCAACCGGGCTGTTGAATGTAAATTTTGACTGGGCAGCACCTCCTTTGGGCAGCAATAAAGGCGCCGTAAGGTTCTGGGGTATCGTAAATGCCGTAGACAACAATACGATGCAAACAGGCGACCAGGTCAGTGCGCCGTTTCAGAAACAGTTTACAAATGTAACTTCGGTTGAGGATCTGCAGACGACGCCTAATGTGAAGATATGGCCCAACCCGCTGGTAGGCGGCGATCGCCTGAAGATAGAACTGAAGAATGCGCCAACATCGCAGTACACCATCACTGCTTTCGATATGAGCGGACGCAAACTGTTCACAGAAGTATATTCATCCAACACCATACCTTTTGAATACAATACTTCTGACTGGGCACCGGGTTTTTACCATATCCAGATCCGCAACAACGAGGGAATGACACACACGACGCCGCTGATAAAATACTAGAAATACTTGGGCACATAGGGTAAATGAAACAACCACAACGCCACCGCAGAGCGGTGGCGTTTCTATTTAATTCAGTAGCAGTAATACACCGTATAGCAGCATCATCCCATCTACGAGTCCGAGATAGACCCTGTCGGAAGGATGGGTCTTTGAGTAATGGATGACATACTTGGTGGCAATAGCGGCGGCCACTTCGCCGGCCAAACGCGAGGGAATGGGATAATGCACATATTGAAACACGCACAGCAGTACGAACAATAGCAGAGTCGCATCCATAAGGTGGTAGCTGTTCTTTACCCCTATCAGGTTAGGCAGTGTTGCTATCCCCGACTCGAGGTCGGTTTGCATATCACGGATATCAAATGCCACACAAAGCGTGAACATGAACACGAAGCGTATCACTATCTCGAACGGGTAACCGGTCAACGGCACCTCCCAGTAAAGCATGGGCAGCACGCTGGTCACAATGGTCCATACAAGGGTCAGCACGGTTATCTTCACCCAGCCAAATTCACGTATCCTGCGCTTGTCTTTAAACGGCAGCAACGGCAGCGAATACGCAAACGAGAGAAAAGCAAGCACACCACAGCCCACCAGTATCTGCCAGTTCACAAAGAAGATACTGACGAAACAACCTAAGAATCCAATGCTGAACATGACCCGGTGCCACAACATATGGAACTGCGACCAGGCAAAACGATCAGACAAGGCGGGAGTGGAACGTTTAACGATGTAGTGCACGTTGTACACCATCAGCGTGCTGCCAAATACCAGGACGTGCAGTGCGCTAAATAGTGAAGGCACCTCCCCGAGTATCAGCCTTTCGGTAGCCATGCACATCGCTACCGCACAGCAGCCCGCAAAAAAGCTGGTGTACAGTATCCAGCTCAGGAATGTATCGGCAACTTTCTTCACCTAAAAACAAAAGTACGGCGCAGGGCCGTACTTCGTTATATAAAGTTCAATTGTTGCTTACAGCGGTATGTTGCCATGCTTGCGCTTAGGTAGGTTCACCACTTTATGCTCCAGCATCTTAAAGGCTTTAATAAGTTTGCTGCGCGTTTGCGACGGCAGGATCACTTCATCTATAAAACCACGTGCGGCAGCACCGTATGGATTAGCGAATTTATCTGTGTATTCCAGCTCTTTCTCTTTCCACTTGGCTTCGTGGTCAGTCGCTTCTTTGATCTCTTTTTTGAAGATGATCTCCGCAGCCCCCTTGGCACCCATTACCGCGATCTCCGCTGTAGGCCATGCATAGTTCAGGTCAGCACCGATGTGTTTAGAGTTCATCACGTCGTACGCGCCGCCATAAGCTTTACGGGTAATAACCGTGATCTTTGGAACGGTTGCTTCGCTGAGCGCGTACAGCAGCTTCGCACCATTGGTGATGATACCGTGCCACTCCTGGTCGGTACCCGGCAGGAAGCCCGGTACATCTACCAGCACTAACAACGGAATATTGAACGCATCGCAGAAGCGTACAAAACGTGCGCCCTTCTTGCTCGAGTTGATATCGAGTACACCTGCAAGACTTGCTGGCTGGTTGGCCACGATACCTATGCTGCGGCCGGCTATGCGTGCAAAGCCTACCACAATATTCTCAGCATATTCTTTATGCACTTCCAGGAAAGAATCAGCATCTACTACTTCTTCTATCACTTCCTTGATATCATAAGGCTGGTTAGGATTTTCCGGGATGACGCTATCCAGCTTCGCCCTTGTTTCATCAGCCAGTTCGTAAGGATATACAGGAGCGTCTTCTTCGCAGTTCTGCGGCATATAGCTCAGCAGTTGCTTGATGCGTTCGATACATTCTACTTCATTAGCCAGCGCAAAATGCGTCACGCCCGATTTTGATGCGTGTGTATGCGCACCACCCAGTTCTTCGCTGGTTACGGTTTCATGCGTTACGGTCTTCACCACGTTTGGTCCGGTAACGAACATATAAGACGTGTTCTCCACCATCATGATAAAATCTGTAATGGCAGGAGAATACACTGCACCACCGGCACACGGGCCCATGATGGCAGATATCTGCGGCACCACACCAGATGCTTTTACGTTGCGGTAAAATATATCGGCATAACCACCCAGCGATACCACGCCTTCTTGTATACGTGCACCACCGCTATCGTTCAGCCCTATCACCGGCGCGCCATTTTGCATCGCCAGGTCCATGATCTTGCAAATCTTTTCAGCGTGTGTTTCAGACAAGCTACCACCAAACACGGTAAAGTCTTGCGAGAACACATATACCAGCCTGCCATTGATGGTTCCGTAACCTGTTACCACACCATCGCCCATGTACACTTCGTTCTCCATACCAAAGTCGCGGCTGCGGTGAGTAACCAGCATGCCTATCTCTTCAAACGAACCTTCGTCCAGCAGCAGTGTTAAACGCTCACGTGCAGTGAGTTTGCCTTTTTTATGTTGCGCCTCTATACGTTTGGCGCCGCCACCCAGCATAGCCTGGTCGGCTTTTTGTTTTAATAAGGCTGTTTTATCCATATTAATTTTTGAAAATCAGCAACAAACCTAAAGCAAAAGCCCGATAAGTATAGATTTTTTAGGACAGTTTTAAATAAAAGATATATTGTTACGATTGCCAGAATAATAACTTTACTCTACAATAGATTTTTATGAAGAAACTCCTCGGCATACTGTCATTGATAATGATCACCTCTGCAGCACGCGCGCAGAACATACCTGAGTTTAAAGTAGATGACCTGTTGAAACGCTACAGCAGCGCCGATACCTTATATATAGTGAACTTCTTCGCCACCTGGTGCGGCCCTTGCATGAAGGAGATGCCCGAGTTCGACCATATGGCTGATGCGTACAAGGACAAGCCGGTGAAGGTATTGCTGGTGAGTGTTGACTTCCCTAAAGACTACCCGAAGAAACTCGTTGCCTTTGCAAAAAAGCGCAAGCTACAGCACGAGTTGATGTGGCTGAACGAAAGCGATGCCAACTACTTCATCCCTAAGATCGACAACCGCTGGCAAGGTTCTATTCCGGCTACACTGATAGTGAACAATAAAACTGAATACAAAAACTTCTTCGAGGGCATGATATCTGCAAAACAATTGCAGGTGCTGATAGATAAACAACTCGCTCTGAATTATTAATGCGCTTACCGAATCCATACGAGCAGCTACACAAATTAATAGAACAGGAAACTCTTGAACCCACTTTCAGCTGGGGAATGCGGCTGGCTATTGCCACCACAGTTCCACTGATATTTGGCCTTGCCACAGGACATATTGTGGAAGCCAGTTGGGTATCGCTGACAGCCGAGGCCATTTGCTGGGTAGAGCTGCGTGGATCGTTTTCGCAGGGTGCAAGAGTGCTATTTGGCGGGGCTGTGCTCGCAGTCTTATTTGCCGCCCTCGGTAGCATCACGGGCAATAATGTATGGATAGGAACGCTGGCTATGCTGGCCGTGGGTTTTCTTTCTGGCCTGTTCCGCAACCTGGGCGACCGCGGACAAGGTCTTTCGGTGACCGTATTCCTGATGTTCATATTCACCAATGCCTTCCCCACAGCATCGGCGCACGACCTGGTGACGAGGCTCAACCTCGTGTGTATAGGCGGAGCATGGAATGCATTGGTAGGTTTGTTCATCCTCATGTTCATGCCTGCACGCGAGCCTTACCGTCGCTCGATTGCATTGATATGGAAAGCGAACGCACAGCTGATAGTTACCGTGGCCAAAGGCTGGGATGGCATGTCGGCCCGCAGCACTATCAGGAAAATATATCTTAAAGAACAAGTGGTACGTGCAGCTATCGACCAGTCGCTGCACTTTTACGGCACTACGGCCCACCAGGCCAAAGCCGACGATAGAGACTACCCGCTGGCGCAGCTGCGCAAAGCCACGGCACTCGTAGGCACACACATCATCGCCATCAGCGATGAGCTGGATAATGTAAGCCGCCGCGACGTGCCCAACGAAGTAAGACTGAAACTATACGCAGTATTCAACGCCCTGCAGCAAACGCTCGACAGGATGGCGGTATATGTTATCACGTTAAAGCCTGAAGAAGAGTTGTTGCTTTCGTCGCGCCTCACGCGTCTTAATAAACTCATCGTGCTACTGCGCGAAGAACCTTTGGAAGAAGACAACGCACAGAACATCGCCATACGCCGGGCGATACAGCTAACCGAGCGTGCTGTGCGCCTGATAGAAAGCTCTATCGGCAGGCTGGAAGAAATGGGCGATGATGAATCGGTGTTCCGTTCTTACTCGCTCATCAAAACTTTATTGGTGCTGCATCCTAAGCACTGGATACGCAATCTGCAGCTGCTGTTCAACCTCAATACGTTTACGGCACGCTATGCACTGCGTACAGGCGCAGGTGCAGCCATAGGTCTGTTCGTTGCACAGTGGTTCGAAATTGAGCGCGGCTACTGGATACCGCTTACAGCTATGATCGTGATGCAGCCGTACTTTGGTGCCACTATCAAGAAAGGCTTCCAGCGCATATTAGGTACTGTGACGGGTAGTATTGCCGGTGGTCTATTGCTACGCATACCAGCAGGCCTTTACCTTAAAGAAGTCATCCTATTCATCTGCCTGGTGCTGATGGTGTATTATATACGCAAGCGCTATTCTGTTGCAGCATTCTTTGTTACAGTCAGCCTGGTGCTCATGTTCAACTTCGAGGCCTCAGCCGATGATCACCTGCTAGTGACACGTACGCTTTGCACCATTGCAGGCTCTGCCGTGGCCATCATTGCCGGCTTTGCCCTGCTACCGCACTGGGATAAGAAATGGCTGCCGCTGCACCTGGCCAACGCTATCAACAGTAATTACCACTACTTCCTCGCTACCTTCTTCAGTCACGACGGCAACCCCAACTGGACACGCAACAAGCGCAATGCCGAATCGAAGAACAGCAATGCATTCGATTCATTCAACCGTTTTATGCAGGAGCCTACGCTGCACAAGAAGAACTACGCGATCTACTACCACCTCATCACACATAGCGTGCGCCTTACCCGCGAGCTCAACAATATCAACCTCGAGCAGGAATCGCGCAAGAACCCCAGCGAGGCAACAGAGACACATACAGAGGCGCTCAACCAATGCCTGCTGTGGTTCAATAAGAACCTACTGCTGGCACAAAAAATAGATCCCAACAACAAGACAAGGATCAAAGTACCTGCCCCAACTTTCAAGTACCCATACGCACTCACCGTGCACCAGATGGTGTATGTGGAAAAAATGCTCATCGAGCTAAAAGCGATGAACCAGAACCTGCACGAACTTACCGACAGGCAACCTCAGCCCGCGAAATTGGTTCCAACTTCGTAGTTTTAGCCGCATGAACTACCTGGGACATGCATTTCTATCGTTTGGAGATGCAGAGATACTTACAGGCAACATGATCGGCGATCATGTAAAAGGTAAGCTGGCGCTAGATAAATTTCCCGAAGGCATTAAGAAAGGGATACTGCTGCATCGCAAGATAGACAGCTTTGCAGATGTGCATCCCGCTACGCTGAGAGGCAAACTATGGTTTCGCGAAGACTATGGTTTGTATGCCGGCGCTATAATGGATACGGTGTTCGATCACTACCTGGCCAATGATGCCAAACACTTCAATTCAGAAAAGGAGCTGCTGAACTTTACACAGCAGACCTATAAAACACTGGAACAAAACAGCCAATGGTTTCCAGAAAGTTTTGCTACATACTTCCCTTACATGCAGCAGCATAACTGGCTGTATAATTACCGCACACTGCAGGGAATAAACAAGTCGATGAACGGACTCAACAGGCGTGCGCAACACATGCCGCCGGTTGAAAAAGCTTATGAAATTTTTGTAACCAACTATTATCAACTGGCACAGTGTTATTATGAATTGATCGACGACGTGGTTAGTTTTGTTAAAGTTGAGTTAACCCTTTAGTCTGGCTTAGATGCAATTTTATTTTTGCAACACTCGATAAGTCTAAGAACAATGCGCAAGTATTTTTTTCCATATATAGCCACCGCACTCCTACTATCCTTGCTATTTATAGCATGCAACAGCAACCCGCAACCTGCTGTTGGTAAACCATTAATGCCGGAGCCGGACGAACCTACCAAGGTGTTGCCCAGCTCACCGCTGCAGTATGCAGATACTACTAAACCTGAATACAGGGCGATCGTTGAAAGGCTGGATAATTTCTTCCGTCGCTATGCGAGTACAGGCTTCAATGGTAGTGTGTTAGTAGGTCAAAATGGTAAGGTTTTGTACGAAAGGTATTTTGGTATGGCCAACCGTGAAACTGGCCTGAAACTGCTGCCTAACAGCGCAGTGCAGCTGGCTTCTGTATCTAAAACTTTTACGGGCACGGCAGTACTCTATTTACACCAGCACAACTTCATCAACATCAACCACCCGGTGCAGGAATACCTGCCTACCTTCCCTTATCCCAACATTACGGTAAAGATGCTGCTGTGTCACCGCTCAGGCTTACCAGATTATTATAAATGGATACCGGCCTATAGGAAAGACCAGAAAACGCCGATCAATAACAACCAGATGCTCGACTATTTCATCAAGTTCAAACCGGGACTCGAGTTCAGGCCTGACGCGCGTTTCAAATATAGCAACAGCAACTTCGCCTTCCTCGCGCTGATCATAGAAGCAGCTACAGATATGAGCTATCCTGATTTTATGCGCAAGTTCATATTTGAACCGCTGGGTATGAAGAATACCTTTGTGTTTGAAGCTGAGAAAGGCTTGCCTGCAACGGCTACCATCAGCTACAGGCCCAACTGGGTACGCGACCCGGTAATGTTTGCCGACGGCGTAGATGGTGACAAAGGTATTTACAGCACGGTAGAAGACATGTACCGCTGGGATCAATCTTTCTACAGCCACTTACTCCTCAACAAAGAAACTATTGATATGGCCTATGCCCCTTACTCGTTCGAGAAAGGTGGTAAGAAGAACTACGGCCTCGGCTGGCGTATGATCAACAATCCCGGCAAAGAGCGCGTGATCTATCACAACGGCTGGTGGCATGGCAACAATACCGTGTTCTACCGCTTTGTAGAGCAGAACTTCACCATCATCATGCTGGGCAATAAATACAACACCAGTATCTACAAACAAGCGCCAGTAGTGTACAGCCTTGTGAAGGGCATGGAAACAAGCGGCGATTTTGAATCGGAAGAATAGCTGATTGAGTTTTATATAAATGAAAAGCCCCGTAGTTACGGGGCTTTTTTATTGATACGTCACTACACGTATATGGTTAACGGCTATAGTTAGGAGCCTCTTTTGTGATCACGATATTGTGCGGGTGGCTTTCTGCCATACTAGCAGATGTGATGCGTACGAACTGTGCATCGTCCTGCAGCGCTTTGATGTCTTTACAACCTGTAAGACCCATACCTGCACGCAAGCCGCCTACAAACTGTTGTATCACTTCGTTCACCATGCCTTTGTAAGGTACACGGCCAACGATACCTTCCGGCACCAGTTTCTTCGCATCAGCTTCGCCTTCCTGGAAGTAGCGGTCTTTAGAACCTTCCTGCATAGCTTCCAGAGAGCCCATACCACGATAGCCTTTGAATTTACGGCCTTCGTAGATGATAGTTTCACCAGGGCTTTCTTCAGTACCGGCGAAGATAGAACCCGCCATGATGCACGATGCACCTGCAGCGATGGCTTTCACCATGTCGCCTGTATAACGGATACCACCATCGGCGATAACCGGGATGCCGCGGCGTTTCAGTGCGCTGGCTGCTTCCATAATAGCGGTAAGCTGTGGAGCGCCTGCACCTGTTACGATACGCGTGGTACAGATAGAACCCGGACCTACACCTACCTTCACCGCATCAGCACCTGCATCGGCCAGGGCCTTTGCACCTTCTGCAGTAGCTACGTTACCACCTATTATGGGGATAGTTTTGAAGGCTTTCTTTACGCGGGCCATAGCTTCCAGCACGCCTTTTGAGTGACCGTGCGAGCTATCCAGCACCAGTACGTCAACACCCGCAGCTTTCAGCGCTTCGGCGCGTTCCATAGTATCTTTAGTGATACCGATAGCAGCACCTACCAGAAGGCGGCCTGTGCTGTCTTTGGCAGCCATAGGGTGGCTCTTCAGGTTCTGCACATCGCGGAAGGTAATGAGGCCTATCAGTTTGCCCTTCTTATCTACTATCGGCAGCTTCTCGATCTTGTATTCTTCAAGGATACCTTCTGCCTTGCCCATGCTGGTACCTGCCGATGCAGTAACCAGGTTCTCGCGGGTCATCACTTCGCTCACTTTACGTTTCAGGTTCTTCTCAAAGCGTAGATCACGGTTGGTAAGGATACCTACTAATAAATGATTAGCATCTACAATGGGAATACCACCTATGCGGTTCTCACGCATTACCCTCAGCGCTTCGCCTACAGTAGCTTCAGCACGCAGGGTGATCGGGTCAACGATCAGGCCGCTTTCACTACGTTTCACCTTACGCACATGCTCTGCCTGGCGTTCCACACTCATATTCTTGTGCAGGATACCGATACCGCCTTCGCGGGCCAGCGCAATAGCCAGGTTAGCTTCCGTAACGGTATCCATTGCAGCGGATGCCATTGGAACATTCAGGCGTATGTCTCTTGTTAATTGGGTAGCTAAACTTACCTCGTTGGGCAATACTTCGGAGTAGGAAGGCACAAGGAGCACATCATCAAATGTGAGGCCTTCGCCGTAGAACTTGGATTTTGCAGCCATGTGCAAAGATATGGCGGCAATTTGAAAAATGAAAAATTGGTTTTTGATATAGGTGAATAGGTGTATTCCTTGTACTTTGGCCTAAACTTTCACAGGGCATGAACTTCCATCCCCGGTTGGCTTTCGAGCCGCTGAGCACGCAAAACGACTACCAGGCAAAGGCCCTGCGGCAGCTGCTGGAGTATGCCCGCGACCGCTCCCCTTTCTACCAAAAACTGTTCAGCGAACATAAAATCAATATTGATAATATCAAATCAGTACGCGACCTGGAGTTCCTGCCTACTACCAGTAAAATGGATATGCAGGAGCACAACTGGGATTTTCTCTGCGTGCCCGATCATGAAATAAAAGAATACACCGCCACCAGCGGTACGCTCGGCAAACCAGTTACCATTGCCCTGACCGAGAACGACCTGCAACGCCTTGCTTATAACGAACACCAGTCTTTCCTCTGTGCTGACGGCAAGCCCACCGATGTCTACCAGCTCATGCTGACACTCGACAGGCAGTTCATGGCGGGTATGGCTTACTACTCTGGCCTACGCCAAATGGGCGCAGCGCTAGTGCGTACAGGACCGGGGTTACCCTCTATGCAATGGGATACCATCAACCGCTTGCAAAGCAACAGCATCGTAGCCGTTCCTTCATTCATGCTGAAGCTGATAGAACATGCGCAGGAAAATCAAATAGACCTGAAACATACACCAGTGCACAAAGCAGTGTGCATAGGCGAAAGCATACGTGCGGCAGATTTTGAATTGAACACACTAGGCCAGCGCATCTACGATCAGTGGCCTATCAAGTTTTATAATACCTACGCATCTACCGAGATGCAGACGGCCTTTACCGAATGCACACACGGCATGGGCGGCCACGAGCAACCCGACCTGGTGATCATGGAGATAGTGGATGACCACGGCAAAGCGATGCCACCTGTTAGCTATGGCGAAGTGACCATTACTACACTGGGCATAGAAGGCATGCCGCTGATACGTTACCGCACGGGTGATATTGCCTGCTACTACGATAGCCCCTGTGCCTGCGGGCGCATGTCGCGGAGGCTGAGCCCGGTGCTGGGCCGTAAGCAGCAAATGATCAAATACAAAGGCACCACCATTTATCCTCCTGCCATCTTTGATATACTGAACGAGATACCGTTTGTGCAGGAGTACGTGATAGAGGTCTTTACCAACGACCTCGGCACCGACGAACTGAAGCTACACCTGCACACGCTACTGCCCGTTGATGATGCGGAACGAAAACTAAAACCCATACTGCAAGGCAAACTGCGCGTATCTCCGCTGCTGCACTTCCACTCAAGCGCCGAAATGCTGCAAATGCAATTTCCTACAGGGAGTAGAAAGCAAGTGAAGTTTGTGGATAATAGGTAAATTAGATACTATGAGTTCAAAAGTTCCAATTGCAAAAAACGAATTCGCATGGATATCACTTGCACCCCAACTTACCGTTTGCGGAATATTGGTCTATATATTCTGGCTGCTCACTCATGACCTACCAATATCCATGATGATTTCCGGCATAGCATTCTACTGTCTTTCACTAGCTATGCGCGCTGTATTAATAGCTGACCACAAAAAGGGATTTAAACTGATAACTGCGGGAAATTTCGAAGCTGCCATTCCTTATATAGAAGCTAGCTTGAAACATCTAACGCGCAATACCTGGATAGACAAATACCGCTATGTGGCACTAACATCTTCGCGTCGCACATTCAGAGAAATGGATTTGTGCAACATAGCATTTTGTTATAGCCAGCTTGGCAACCTGGAAATGTGTAAACAATATTATCAGCAAGCAATGGACGAATATCCCAATAGCACTATTGCTTCAACTGCCCTGCGCTTTATAACGACTACTGGCGCCTAACCGCCGCCAGTCTGCGACTGGTGGCAATAAATAACCCAAGTTTGTACCTTCAGGAAACCAACTATGAAAAACTATATCCTCGTCATTCTGTTCTTCTGCGCAAACACCTGTTGGGGTAATGCTATAGACAAGATCAGGTCAAAAGATGATGTGATCTCTTTTATTGGCAGTCATCCGGAACTAAACGCTTCCATTGATACCTACTACCTGTTTCGCCATACTGGCAGTGAACCCGACAGCTTCTTCAAGATCGACATAGACAAAAACGGCCGGACGGACCTCCTCATCCAGGGCTATGAATTTTTGGTGGTTTTAGATAAAGGTCGCAACAACTACGACCTGCTCGAAGCTATGGGCGGTAACTTCACCCTAAAACAGATTGACACATCAAATGCAGACATCAGATTTAAAGTAGAAGCAAAAACCTGGCTCGAAAACAATCGAACCCGCATCTATGATACGGTCTTAACTTACAAATTCGGATACCTGACCGAATATTCGGCTAAGCCTGCAACCCATTCTATAGGCAAGATCGAGTACACAAAGGAAGGTGGATTTGGAGCGAGCAATCCTCTGCCCGGCGCAACAGTTTCACCCGATGGGACTATCACATTCTATACAGCTGAATTCCAAAACAACAATGTCTTCATGATGAGAAGCAGTCGCAAATTATCCGCAACTGAGCTTAGCGATCTTCACGATCTCATCAACTATATCGACCTACCTGCATTACCTAACGAATACGGCGCGCCGGTATTAGACGTTGGGCATACTTTTTTAAGGGTTGAGCATGAAGGCGGTACAACAGAAATTATTGCACATGGCGGCACAGGCACTGCTGGACTTGGGGCTTTATCGACAATGCTCCAGGACTTTTTCAAAGTATGCCAGTTGAAAAAAATCAGGCTGACAAAAGAAGAAGAACGGGCATTTTTCGGAATGTCTGTACCGCAGCCTTCTTATGATGGCAAGAAATAGCAACAGTTTCTTCCTAAAAAGACCCGCTCCCGCCACTCTTCCAAACCACAAGAACGCTGCCGCCAGTCTGCGACTGGTGGCAATAAATAACCCAAGTTTGTAACTTGAGGACACTATGAGCAGAAACTACAAGATACACGACCAGCAAGGTGTGTATTTTATCACCTTCACTATCGTAAGCTGGATCGACGTGTTTACCCGTCCGCTTTATAAAGACCTGTTTTTGGAAAGCGTGCAGTACTGCCAGGAAAATAAAGGCTTCAAAGTGCATGCATACTGCATCATGACCAACCATGTACACTTCATAGCCAGCGCAGAAAACAACAAACTATCCGACATCATCAGCGACCTGAAAAAATTCACCAGCAAAAAGATCATCAGCGAAATAGACCTAAACATCCAGGAATCGAGAAAGTCATGGATGATGTCGATATTCCGCAACGCCGGGGCATATAACCGTAACAATGAGCAATACCAATTCTGGCAACAACACAACCACCCGATAGAATTATACACCGGTCCCGTCATTCAGCAGAAACTCTATTACATACATAATAATCCCGTTGTAGCCGGTTACGTTGTTGATGCTGAAAACTATCCCTACAGCAGTGCACACGATTATGCGGGCGGCAAGGGCAAATTGAAAATTGATCTATTGTATTGATTCGCCAGTTTCAAACTGGCTTGATATATAGCCACAAGTCGCAGACTTGCGGCAGCATTGTTTTTTTTAGCGCTACCGCCAGTCTGCGACTGGTGGTATTAAATAACTCAAGTTTCCAACTTGAGGCATAAAAAAGATCCCGGAGCATCACCCCGGGATCTTCTTTGTACGTTATAATGTTTTACTGCTTCACCAGCTTCACTGTTTCGTTTTCTATTTGCAGCAGGTAAATACCGTTAGCATTTTTCGTCAGGTCTACGGTTGTTTGTCCTTTTGCTGTAAGACCTGTTGAAACAATACGGCCATTTATATCCGTCACAGTGTATGCCACATCTGCATTAGCCGTTTGCATCACAAACAAACCACTGCCCGGGTTAGGATAAACTTTCAGGCTTGCGTTATTAGCTATTTCATTCACGTTTACGCCATCGCCACCCAGGTAGCGCACAAGTGTATAGTTAGGCTGAGATCCGGAGAATCCGGCAGCTACAATTTTACCGTCAGACTGAATCGCAACACCATATGCCAGGTCGTCGCCGCCCGTATTAGAGGTCGTTGCTTTGCCATCGCCATCAAAGCTGTTATCAAGGCTGCCATTAGGATTAAATCGCAATAGCGCAAAATCAAGGCCTGAGCCACCGGGAGTGGCGCCAGCCACCACTACGCGGCCATCGTTCTGCAGCGCAATGGCATTGATCACATTGTACGACGAAAGAGTCATTGCCCGGGCCACGCCATTGTTGCCAAAGCTGTTATCCCGGTAACCATTCTCATCAAAACGCATTAATACGAAATCAGTCAATCCGGATTGCGTGCCAGACATGCCTGCCGCCAAAATTTTCCCATCCGGCTGCAGGGTCATTGCATAGAACCTGTCGAGATTTGAATAGCTATTATCAGCAAATACACCGCTGCCATAGAATGTGTTATCCACATAACTACCATCGGCTTTCACCTTTAGGAAACCAAATTTCGTCTGGGATGCCTGGCTCATGCCCCAACCGGTCACCGTTACCTTTCCGTCGTTATGTACGGCCACGCCGTTTACAGCATTCTTAAGATCATTGTTGATCCCGATATTGTACCCCACGCCGGTGAGTGGCATAAAATTGCCATCGGGTACGCCGCCGGCACTAAAACGCCTGACAAATCCGGCATCGTCGTTCTGAGAAGATCCACCGGCAGCAATTCTGCCATCGGCATACAGCGCAACGCCTTTAAAAGCCCCTGCATCGCCCCAGGAAGCCCAGCCATTTGTACCAAACGCTATGTCCTGCGAACCGTCAGCATTGACCCTGAACACTACACTGTTCCACTGTGATGATACAATAGAAGTGCCCGCCAGCAATATCTTTCCATCTGGCTGCAGCTTCATTGCATAAACAATATCTTTCCCCGAGTTGCAATCGAACTTCGCCCATCCATCGCCGCTAAAGGTATTATCCAAAGTACCATCGGGGTTATAACGTGCCACCAGGAAATCCCAGGTTGCAGCAGGCGGTCCTGCATATTGCAGTTCTCCGGCCACCAATATTTTTCCATCGGGTTGTATAGCCGTTGCATAGGCCTTGGAATAATAATATTGTCCGAAGTTACCTTCTACTTTACCACCGGTACCAAAACTGGCGTCGAGAGTTCCAGGCTGTGCATAGCCTGCACTTGCAGCCACGAGCATCGTTGTACTTAGTAATATTTTCTTCATTCGTAACTGTTATGATTTTTAGCTCCCTAAGATACTGCTACCTATGTCAAACCTGCAATACCCAGAAATAAGTAAAAACCTCCCTCGGTATTTACTATGGCTTGCAATTGCATGGTCCGCGCAGTATTTTAGCCTTCTATGAAACACCTCCTTACCCTCTTACTACTAACACTCAGTCTGCACACATCCGCGCAGCGCAAACCGGAGAAGATACAATATGAGTCGGAATGCCCGCAGTATGATTACTGCAAGGAATGCGGCGACACTAAAGCGGTGTATACCGGAAAGATGAAACGCTATTTCGAAAAGCAACTCAACTTCCGAGATCTCGATTTGATAGAAGGCGTTATCGTAGTGCAGATAGCGATAGACTCAAACGGTATACCCTGCGCCAACAAATTCTACAACTACACCACCAATACATCAGAAGAAGTAAACCGCCTGAGGCTGGTTTGGCTGATAGGCACTATGGGCAAATGGCAACCCGCGATGGTAAACGGACAACCCGTCAACTCGTATGTAAAGCTGGCCTTTTACAGCAAGGTAGACAAACGCCCTTTGTTTGACGTAGACTACCTGCGCAACGATAAAGACAGAAAATGGGTGGTGAACACTAAGTACGAGCCCGTATTGGTAGACTACCGCGCTATAGAATCAAGCGTCGATAACTAGTTCCACACCTGGTTTTGCTGCTGGCGGAACAGTGCATTGTCTGACACACTCAGTATCACCAAAGCAAATATGCCGAGGATGATGAGCAGTGATATCTCGAGATACGACATTACCATAGTACTGTTGACAATAGAATGTGTGCTCTTGGTGAGGTTATCCCCCTCGCCCACTTGTATGCGGTTTAGTTTGTCGAGGGTTTGCATGGTGGCATCAAAGCGCCGGTCTATATTTCCATGCATGGCTGTTGCGGCTTCGCGGTTGTCGTTGTGCAGGCGCAGCCACGATGCTTCGAGGTCGTTATAGTTTTGCAGGTTTTGCCTGAATGCGGTCCATTGCTTTTTCTCCTCCGTCGTTAGCACAGTAGTTTCATAATCTTTCATCAGCAGGGCAATGTTGCGGTTGTATTGCACCGCGAGTGCGCTAAGCTGCTCAGGCGTGTGGAAATTATTCTCGTCGTGCAGCAGGCGCTTGCGGTACAGGTTGCTGCTAATCTCGAAGATATAGGCAGCAGGCTTCAGCCTGTCGTTATTGATGGACACCATGGTTTCATCCAGGTTCGAAAAGTTCCTTCTATCAAGGAAATTATTCAACAGCACTACCACAATGATACCGGTAAGCACAAACGCCGCCTTCAGCTTATGCTGTACATAATATGCCCATTTCATAACGTACTAGTTTGCTTTAAGTTACGAAATTATTGCCAACATCAAGACTAACAGTGGCCATGCATATACAGTACGGACATATGAAAGGCGTAAATTTGTTAAACAACAACCTCCCACTATGACAGAAGAACTGTTAAAAGAATTTAAAGAACACAGTACCTACCGCATAGAGCGCAATACACCGCGCATCGTCACCTGCCTGGGGCAACTTAGCGAAGACGAAGTATGGCAGCGACCCAATGAATCGTCTAACAGCGTGGGAAACCTCATTCTGCACCTTTGCGGTAACATCACGCAATACATCATATCTTCCATAGGTCACCAACCTGATAACCGTGACCGGGATACAGAGTTTTTGACCACTGGTGGTTTCACTAAGCGCGAACTATTAGACAAACTGGGAGATACAGTGCTGGAAGCCGTGCGTGTGATCAATGAAGCCAGTATTGAGGAATTACTGCGCGTGCGCACGGTGCAGGGGTATACTTATTCAGGCATCGGCAACATCATTCACGTCACCGAACATTATTCTTACCACACCGGCCAGATAGCCTTCTGGACCAAGCTGCTGAAGAACAAAGACCTTGGCTTTTACGCCAACATCAACCTGAACGCTAAGAACGAGTAGTTAGGCAAACGCAGCTTCAGGTGTTGCATTGAGCACGGCGTGCGTGGCCACTACTTTGCGCACTATCTGCGTGGTCATATCAGGGTAGCTTACGCGTACGCGTTCATTATTCAGCAGCCACTGGCGTATGTCTTCATGATATTTCTTCGACAATGATCTAATAACGGGCACCCCCATTTCTTTCAGCGCGGCTGCATTGCATTGCTGCTCATATTGCGTTTGCATGGGTATTACCATCAGCTTCTTGCCCAGGTGCAGCGCCTCCGCGGGTCCTTCAAAACCAGCACCGCATAGCACACCGGTGCTACTCGCCATAGACCGGATGAATGCATCATTGTCTATCGGCATGATGCGGACATTCTTCAGTGTGTAAGCGCCCTTGTTGTGCTTGGAGAACACCTGCCAGTTAGCTTCAGGAAACTTCGACAGGTGTTCGCACAAGGTGTTGTCGTCATAGGCGGGGAGGTAAACGGTGTAGTGTCCTTCATCCGTTGGTTGCAGCTCTCTTATCTCTCTTCTTATAACAGGGGTAAAAATATTCTTATCGTACGACTGGAAATGGAAACCATAAGCTGCTGTCACGGGTGCATAACGTTTCAATACCAAGGTGCCCATCAGGTCTGCATGTTCGGGCATTGGTGCATGAGGGTTCAGCACAGCGCACTGGTGGCTCAGCGAAATACAAGGTTTATTTTTCAGCTTGCAGGCCCATGCAGATACCGGTTCAAAATCATTGATGACGAGATCGTAGTCTTCTACAGGCAATTGTTTGATATCGCGTATCAGCTTACGCAGGCGCAGCTTACGTGCAGTAGCCCAGATATCCACGCCTCCATTCTTGCCGAAGATGAAACTCATACCATAGTACTTATACTTTACCGGGTAAGGCAGCTCCACATCGGCCTGTATGCCGCTTATCAATACATCCACTTCGCCATATTTCGCCAGCTCGGGATAGATATCGCGCGCGCGACTCAGGTGGCCATTGCCGGTGCCTTGTATTGCAAAGAGTATTTTCATTTCAGTTGTATGTGTGATTATGCAGCTTCTATATTCTTCAGCCCGCCATCTTCTATCACCGGCTTGCGCTTCATGTTCAGTTCGGTGAGCAGCGATGCCATCAGTTCCTTCGGCGATTCTTTGATCTTCTTCTTATCTATGTCTATAGCCTGCGCCACCGCGTCATCGGCGTAGCGGTATATACTCCAGGCATTTTCATGATACTCTAGCGCAGTGAGATTTTCTATCCAGTCGCCCGAGTTCATATATACAACGTTGCCCTTCTCTGTTTCTACCGTTCTTATTTCAGGATGGTGTATATGGCCGCACACTACGTAATTGAACTGGTTATCTACGGCTATATCACACACGGTGGCCTCAAACTTGTTGACAAACTTGACCGCGCTCTTTACGGTATTCTTTATCTTTTTCGATAGCGATACTTTGCCCCTGCCCATCTTCTCGCTGCAGAAATTCACCAGACTATTGATGATGATCAGCGTATCGTAACCCACTGCTCCCAGCTTTGCCAGCCACTTGCTGTGCTGCATCACCACGTCAAACACGTCTCCGTGAAATATCCACACCTTTTCGCCATTCAGCTTCATGCTTAGCTTGTTGGTGATCTTGAGCGAGCCCAGTTGCAGTCCTTTGAAACGTCGCAACAGTTCGTCGTGGTTGCCCGGTATATAATATACCGGCACTTCTTTGGCAATAAGCCCTATCAGGTGTTTGATCACCATCATGTGGGTAGATGGCCAGTAGCGCTTGCTGAATTGCCAGATATCAATGATATCTCCATTCAACACTACAGCCTTGGGCTTAATGCTTTTTAAATATTGCAGCAGCTCCTTTGCGCGGCACCCATAAGTGCCCAGGTGCACATCCGACAACACAACTATATCCACTTCTCTTTTTGCCATTGGCTTCAGGTTTTACAAAGAGACCAATTGAGTGTTACCCCTGCATTAAAGCGGCGTTAAGGCTGTATTACTTATACGGAATATGTATAACCGCAGTCCGTTTGCGATTTTGTGCATTAAAAACTCTTCAAAAAGAGGTTTCTCTGTTATTTATACGTATCTTCATAGCACGGCCGCCTTTTTAACGCATAAAAACTCTTTTATGCACAAACAGATTGATCTGCAAAAGATCGAACAGTCTCCTGACTACATTAGCGGCTACGATGCCCAACTCAACGTCGTGATCTGGAACCAGGCCATAGCCTCCAAATACAACATAGCTAAAGCAGATGCCATCGGCAGGAACATCATCGACCTGTTCCCGTTTATAGTGGGTGATTTCCGCCTGCAATGCCTGCTAGATTCCATCAGCGAAAAGAAAATGTTCTTTTTCTCTGCGCTGCCCTATACGCACGAAGACCGTATCTATACGCAGTTGATCATACCGGGCAAAGAAGAGCACAATTTCCAGGTGCTGAGCGTGGTGCGCGACCATAAACGCCACAACGAACTATACCTGCGTACCGACTTGCTGGATGGCATCTCTACCCAGTTGCCCCTCAGCGCTGAGTAGCTTTAACAACCCGGTTACAGGGTTTTACCTATCTTTGCAGCTCATTCATTTCAAATATTCGAATAAGCCGATGTAGACAATAATTTCTTTTCGCATTTCACAAGAGTTCAATTCCTGACTTTTCTAACCGAAAGAAATTATGCTTATTCTTCAAGGCGTTCGCTACGCCCACCCCAATGGGGATATACTATTTAATGATCTCAACCTAAGTATTGGCAGAACCGATAAGGCTGCACTTGTAGGCAATAATGGTGCCGGCAAATCCACCCTGCTCCAACTGCTGGCCGGGCAACTATTGCCCCTGCAAGGCACTATTACCGCCAATACCAAACCATATTATGTACCGCAACATTTTGGGCAGTACAACCAGCTTACTATTGCCGAGGCGCTGGGCGTAAGTAATAAACTATTAGCCCTGCACGAGATACTGGCTGGCAATGTTACCGAACACAACATGACCACCCTCGATGACGATTGGACTATCGAGGAACGTTGTGCAGAAGCATTGGCCCACTGGCAGCTAAGTGGGTTCTCACT
This sequence comes from Polluticoccus soli, assembly GCF_029269745.1. NCBI lineage: Bacteria > Pseudomonadati > Bacteroidota > Chitinophagia > Chitinophagales > Chitinophagaceae > Polluticoccus > Polluticoccus soli. The sequence goes on from NZ_JARJHT010000003.1 coordinate 467,175, forward strand.
CGATAAAAAGTTGGACACACTAAGCGGTGGAGAGAAAACAAAAGTCTTCCTGGCGGGAATGGAGATACACCGACCAGAGATCGTGTTAATGGATGAACCCACCAACCACCTGGATCTTGCAGCAAGAAAACTGCTGTACGAATACATCACTACTACTAACGTCACCTTAGTTGTGGTCAGTCACGATCGTACCCTGCTTAACCTGCTCAGTCATACTTATGAGCTGAGCAAACAAGGCATCGCAACTTATGGCGGCAACTACGAGTTCTACGCAGAGCAGAAGGCAATAGAACAGGAAGCATTCAACGCCGGGCTAAAGAGCAAAGAGAAAGAACTACGCAAAGCCAAACAGACAGAGCGCGAAACTATAGAGCGCCAGCAAAAGCTGGATGCACGTGGCAAAAACAAACAAGAGAAATCGGGTGTGCCTACCATCATGATGAACACCCTGCGCAACAGCGCGGAGAAGAGCACAGCGCGCATCAAAGACGTACATGCAGACAAGATCAGTGGCATTTCGGATGAACTGAACAGCCTACGCAAACAAGCTCCGGCCAAGGACAAAATGAAACTGGGCTTCGATGACTCGCAGCTGCACAAAGGCAAGATATTGGTGCAGGGCAAAGACATCAACCTCGCTTTCAATGATCGGCAATTGTGGCAAACACCGATATCTCTCACCATCACCAGCGGGCAGCGCCTGGCCATCAAAGGCAATAATGGCTCGGGCAAAACAACGCTTGTGCAGGTGCTGTTGGGACAAATGCAGCCAACAACGGGAAGTGTTGAACTCGCAGACTTCAGCTACGTGTACATCGACCAGGATTATTCGCTTGTCGATAATTCACTAACTGTATACGAACAGGCTCAGACCTTCAACAGCGAGAACCTCGAAGAACACGAAGTAAAAAGCAGGCTCACACATTTTCTGTTCACGGCGCAATGGTGGGACAAGCCATGCTCCACCCTGAGTGGGGGCGAAAAAATGCGGCTGATGCTTTGTTGCCTTAGCCTGGGTACCAAGCAACCGGACATGATCATACTCGATGAACCCACCAACAACCTGGACATGCAGAACGTGGACATACTAACCGAGGCGATAAATGATTATAAAGGAACACTTATTGTCATCTCGCATGATGAACATTTTTTGCAGCTGGTTGATATTCAACAGGAAATGGCGTTATAACAAAAGTCATAACAAAGCCATTTTATTGTCATTAACTATAGGTTAAATACATTCGGACATATCTTTATATAACCTTATTTATTAACAACCTAAAATATTGACTATGATTAGAAACTTTTACTCTTTTTTCCTGCTCTTTATTGTGGCCATAACAACAGCGCGTGCGCAACGGAACGTAGACCTGCAATTACTACCAACCAGGACATCCACCCACCCGTTACACCTGCAAGATATTGCCCCTTATGATACCGTGCTGTATAACGACACCTTTAAGTACTATACCGAATGGAACGTCGTCAATCTCGGGCCGGATTCTGTGCAACCTGGCGACACGTTATGCATTAAGTCCATGAATAATACTCTATCTAAAAACACTAATATCACCTTGGCGCCCGGCGATACAATAACCCTCGCTCCACCTCAGGGCAGTTTTGTATTCAGTCCCCCGGCCAATGCAACCTTTCCCTACATAGATACGTTGATCTGGTGCGATAGTTTGTTTGCTGTTACACCTGCTTCGGCTACCTCTATTACCGACCCACCGGCCAATAATCACAACTGCGTTCCGATAGTGGCTTATGCGATCAAAATGAGTAACGGCATTAATGACATCGCGGGCAACCAGGCGCTCCGTTTATACCCTAACCCCGCCACCGACAAACTCACAATAGAGTTTGACCTTGGAGGCAGTGCGCAGAAGGCGCAAGTAGTGTTGCGCAACCTCTTAGGCGCGCAGGTGTACAACCGCCTCCTGGAAACCGGCACTAAGGCACACAGCATCGATGTAGGACATTTGCCTAAAGGCCTCTACATTGCCGAACTGCGGTACGATGGACACATCTTTGTGCAAAAACTAAGTATTCAATAGCCAAATCCTTTCAATAGGAACAGCCCTCCGTGAGGGCTGTTCCTAAACGTTTTTCACTAACCGCAAACCAACATCTATGATAAAAAAACTCTACTCTATTCTCCTGTTTTTTATTCTGTCGATAACAGCTGTGCGTGCACAACGCTATGCCGACTATGAATTAATCTCAACAAAACTGGGCACTTCACTCACCAACCAAGCCCCAATATTACCTAACCAAAAGATATTCATGGATGGCAAAACACCCTATTATATTCAATGGACCGTTGTCAATCATGGGCCGGATACATTACTAAACAAAGACACCATTTATCTCAAGTCAGGTTACGGTGTGGTGTACAAGATCTACAATGGTCTCCCTACGTCACTCGACACATTTGGCGTCTCCCCGGCGCCGAGTCCGCAAGTATTTCCCATACCCGCCGGCATCAATCCGCCACTTATTGTTACTGCGCCATGGTGCGATAGTCTTTGGATCAATGCAGGCTCCGGCAATACACCAGTAATAGACCCGGACATGTCTAACAACTACTTTTGTACATCGGTACAAATAAACTACGCATGGGCAGTTGGCATCAACACGATCAATAGTGAGAAAGACGGCTTCCTATTATACCCCAACCCTGCTAACGACAAACTGAATGTGCGGTTTGATTTTACTAATGCAAAAGACATATACATACTATTGCGCAATACAATAGGCCAGGTAGTGCATACACACCGTGGGCGATTACTCCGGCACATTGATGCATAGTATCGACATTAGCCACCTGCCACCCGGCGCGTACACCGCCGAACTGCACTACGACAACCAGTGCATGATCAGCAAAGTGATAAAACAATAACTACAAAGCAGCCCTCACACGAGGGCTGCTTTATTATCGGCTGCCGGCATACAGTACAGAAAAACATTTTATATCTTCACTATTAGTCAACCTTACCTAAAACTAACTATTATGAGAAACCTGTACTTCCTATTGTTTATTTTATTCACTGCACATTTCACCACTTTAGCCCAGCGGCAGGTCAACCTGCAGATGATTGGTATGAAGGTTGGCAGCAGCGCCACCAATACCCAGCTCATGGGTCCTTACTACCGCCTCTACCACGATAACAAAACAGAGTATTTCTTCGCTTTCGTTTTCAAGAACCTGGGGCCGGATCCATTATTGAAATTCGACACCGTGACTGTCAGCTACGCAAACGGTACACAGTACACGGGCAATCATTTTATTGCGAACGCCGGTGATACTATCTCATTCGTGCCGAATTTAGGAAGCGCTGTTTTTTACATGCCCTTCGGGGCCAGCTTGCCTTCCGCCGACACCATGTATTGGTGCGATACGGTGTGGGTGTCTGCAGGCCCTACTAATAGCCCGCTTATTGACCCTGACCCGGCCAACAACATTGCCTGCCATTGGGTAGAGGCCTATTACGACTGGCGCCTCGGAGTTGACGATTTATCATCCAGACATAACGAGCTGCTGGTCTTTCCTAATCCTGCTTCTACCTCGCTAACGATAAAACACACCTACAATGGCTTCGCAAAAAAAGCAAAGATCATTTTGCGGAATATATTAGGTGCAGAAGTATATACCCAGACCGTACAGACCACCTCGGGAACACTAACTCATACCGCTGACATCAGCTACCTGCCGGCAGGACTTTACACCGCAGAAGTACACTATAACGGCCGAACGATCATTCAAAAGTTCTCGGTACAATAGAAATAAGAACGGCATCACTATACTAAACACTTACTATGACCAAAAAAATCTGCGTCCTGTTATTCTGCATTATTGTCGCCCACATGGCCGCATGGGCACAGCGAAAGGCTGACATGCGCATACTGCAAATACGGTATGGCACCAGTCCAGGCAACATGCAACCGATGACCCATTATAAAACGGTCAATTACGACAACAAAACGGAATACTTCTTTGAATTCGTTATAAAAAACTCAGGCCCCAATTCTCTATTAAAGTTCGACACCCTGGCGGTCTATCTCAATGGCAACAAATATTACACCGATCAACTTGTATTAAGCCCCGGCGACACAGCTGTGTTCACACCCCAGGGAAACAACCTGGTTTTTAATATTCCTCCGGGTAAGATTATCCCCCGATCAGATACCCTTTATTGGTGCGATAGCGTGCGGATAACCGGGGAGGTCATAAATGGCGTACTTCTTGACGCAGACTTGAGCAATAACATTTTCTGTCATTTTGTTGATGCACATTATGCCTGGCCAACAGAAATAGCAGATGTGCAAGGCGTGCACGGCGAACTGCAACTCTTTCCAAATCCTGTCTCCGCATCGCTCACAATAAAATACGCATGCGGCGTTCAAATGAGAAACACACAGGTTACACTACGAAATATGTTAGGAGCCGCGGTATATACTCAGGCAATACAAGATGCCCCGGGCAACCTAACCCATACCGCTGACATCAGCCACCTGCCTGCAGGACTTTACACCGTAGAATTGCACTATAACAGCCGAACGATCATTCAAAAGTTCTCCGTACAATAGAAATAAAAAACAGCCCTCGCACGAAGAGCTGTTTCATTTATTGCTTTCGAATAAGAACATACACGCATTTTTTTTGCGGCAGGGGAATACCCGGGGAACAGATGCCGCCATTACTGCCCTCATTATTAGCAACATTTTAATGTCAATAATTGATAGTTTAAAATATTTCCGACTATTTTTATAGAACCTATTTTTTTAACCAACCTAAAACACTGACTATGATAAAGCTCCTTTACGCTTTCTCCCTGCTTTTTATTGCATCTATAACAACTGTGCACGCACAGCGAACAGCCGACGTTGCGCTTCAACTGCGCCAGGTCAGCGCACCAAACAATAAGAATAGTTTGGATACTATGACGCCCTACCAAACCCTGATACACGATGGGAAGACTGTTTACTACATGTATTGGTCAGTAGTAAATCTTGGGCCCGATACCATTTATACAGCCGACTCTATTTATGTAAAGTTAGGTTGGCGTGCATCCAAATCAGATGTGCTCCTTGTTCCCAATATCGCACCCGGCGAAGCTTTTGGTATAATACCCGCCTCCATCGTTGCCCCGTCTACCCTCGTCGGTGCAGTTGTTTTGCAACCGCCGCACAACATGCCTATTCCCTCTACCGACACGCTAAACTGGTGCGACAGCCTGGTTATAATAGCCGGCGCGTCACACTCCGCGCTAATAGACCCGAACATGGCCAATAACCGTTCCTGTACCCCGATAATTGTCAAGACCGAGTGGCCGGTTAGCGTCAACGATGTTTCGTTGCAGGAGCATGGTTTCACCATCTATCCTAATCCTGCTACCGGGTATGTCACAATAAAGCTCAACGAACGATTGACGGCTGATGCCACAATAACCCTGCGCGACATAGTGGGAAAGCCTGTTTACAGCCATCTGCTTAAAGGGACCTCCGGCACTGTAACGCACAGTTTCAATGTCGCGCATTTACCGCCCGGGCTTTACACCGCAGAATTGCACTACAACGACCGAACGATCATTCAAAAGTTCTCGATACAATAGAATAACAAAACAGCCCTCACACGAGGGCTGTTTTGTTATATAGACTTTTTGAAAAACACTTTGTCGAGATCATTGTGAGGGAAGCCGGACGGCAGATCTTTTTCATCCACACGTTCATAGCCTTGCTTTTCATAAAACCGTTGTGCGGGTTTAAACTGCTCCATGGTGCCGAGGTACATTGTCTTGCAGCCTTCTTCTTTTGCTTTCTCCGTAGCCACCTTCATCAGGTTATTGGCTACGCCCTTTTCCTCGCCACGCCATATTTTGAATACAAACAGGCTTTTGAGTACGGCATAATCTTTCATCACAACGACTCCTATGCTGCCTATCACCTCGCCATCACTCAGCGCCACCCAATAGTGTCGGCCGGGTAGCTTATGCAGCTCTTCTATCTTCCTTACCGGCAGGTGAAAGAACGGCTCGGGATATTCAGGAACAATAGTGCCCAGCATCAGGTCTATACCCCGCTGGTATTTCGGATCGAACGGCTGAATGGTTACGTCTGGTAGTAGCATGTCCATAGACCGGATTATATTATTCCATTTTGACGAAGTACCGATAACAAAACAAGAAGGACAAAGGGCAATACGAGAACCAAACAAAACCATGTCAACTGCTTAGCGTCACTAAGTCCACGGCTCTCATAATGATCATTGATTTGGGCTGCTTTTGTTTTTGAAAAATATAAAAAGAAAGGTATGAGAAACGGAACAAGGCACAACATCATTACGCTCTTTCTCTGTCCATAAGTTGGCAAATCTGGCAAATACAGCAATTGTATTCCTGTTAGGTCCCATATCACTTCTACTAATAGTAAAACGTGCATTAATACCGTGAAGAAAACTGCCATTTGCCCATGGAGACGCGCGTCAGCCTTTCGTTTGCTCCAAAATGTTTGGACGTAATAAAAAATAAAATGGTATGGATTCATTTTCTGAATTTATTACAAATACTGGTCTATGCAAATGCTAAGACCCAAACTCTATACTGGTCTAAGCATTTGCTTAGACCCAAACCACCCCAAGCATCCGCTTGCTTACGGTATCCTAGCAGGCTGCCCTTCTTCCATCCTCGTCACCAGCTTATCAATATTCCGCAGTAATGTTTCTTCTGTTTTAATAAACCCAAGATAGCGCAGTATCTCCTTCTTGCGCGAAGGTGTCAGTGCATCAAAAACAGCTGTCAGTTTCTTTTCCTTCAACCGTTTCTTTAACTCCGGCGGCATGGGGTAGTCAATTTCTAATACTTCAACATCCTGCTCTATCACAAACTTAACCTCATCACCTATCCAGGCACTCGCACCATTCAGCATTATAAGATTGGTGAACAACCTGCACGGCCCATTCTTCACCGGCACCAGCGTAGTACGAAAGGCAAAACCATTGATCGTACCCTTCACTTTGATATACCCACGCACCGCCTCCAGCGCACCGGATATCTTTTCCGGCACATCTACTGCGTAGTTGATGCCGGTTTTATAGATAATTGCCTTGAAACTGTATGTTTTTGTTTTGGGCATATACTTTTTTACTAAACACTGGTCTAAGCATTTGCTTAGACCCAAACCAACAGCAAGCGTCCGCTTGCTTTCATTTACGAAAGTTAAAACTAAATTTGAACCATGGCTAAAAAACCGGTCAGCACTATTCCAGAAGAAAGTCTTGCCCTGTTCGACAAACTGGTGGCGACTATAGATGGCATAGAACGCAAAGGCGCCACCATGCCCTACACTTCGTTCAACGGCCATATGTTTGCCTTCCTCACCAAAGAAGGCACGCTGGCGCTCAGATTGCCGGATGCAGCGCTGGAAGAATTCCTGAGGAAATATAAGACCACCCTCTGCGAGCAGCACGGCACTGTGCTGAAAGAGTATGCCGTTGTTCCTGACAGTCTATTTAAAAAGGCCAAAGACCTGCAACCATGGTTTGCTAAAAGCTATGAATACATAGCCAGCCTAAAACCGAAGCCAACCACAAAGACAAAGAAATAGCGGCATCGTTAACAACAATTATTTATATTATTTTGTATCTTTGTAAAAGATATAAAACCGTCGTGCCATGATCCTATCACTCTCCATCCAACGTCTCTAATCAACCACAGGGCAATTATTTTTTTCTTCGCGGAATCTCAAAAAACTATACCAAAATATACATTTTCACCGCCGTCACTTACGACACAAATCCGCCCAAAGCCTCGCTATACAGGCATTCAGCCATTAAAATGTCGCACGAAGCAAAAACGGGAAAATGGTATATAAAACACTGGTCTAAGCGTCCCGCTTAGACCAAAAACAAACTAAAGCGTCCGCTTTAACGACCCAAGTAAACTGACAATAACCACAACCAGCGCCCCTATCACATTCAGCCACAGGAAGGAAACAATATCGAGATTATACACGATCACCACACAAGCCTCGGCTATCACCGCAGCCGTAAACACCACAGTGCCACCGGCGCGCTTCACATAAAACGCCACAAGGAAAATGCCCAGTATCGTACCATAAAACAGCGACCCTAGTATGTTCACCGCCTCTATCAAGCTACCCATCCGTGTGGCAAACATCGCCACCCCAATGCAGAAGATGCCCCAGCCCAGCGTATGCAGCCTGCCCAACATCAGCTGGCGGCTTTTATCCGGTTCGTCTTTTACCAGCAACTGTATATCCATCATCGACGAGCTGGCCAGTGAGTTGATGGCCGCCGATATAGATCCCCACGAGGCTAGAAAGATCACTGCAAACAACAACCCCACCAAACCCTTAGGCAGCGTATGTTTCACAAAGTAGAGAAAGATGTAGTTGGTATCATTGGCATCAGCACTGTAGCCATGCTTTATCAGTTCCGTTTGCACGGTGCCGCGCAGCGCGTCCACCTCCTCCTGCGTGCGCTTCAAAGCAGCTGCCATGGGCGCCACCGAATCCTGGTTATGACTGTTGCGTTGCAGCGCCAGTGCTGTTACCTGCTGCTGGTACTTGGTATGCAGTTGCTGGTACTCCAGCTCAATAGGTATGGCCACTTCCGGTTCACCCTTCGCAAACTTCTTATACGCACCATCATTGAAGTTGACAGGCGCGGGATAGAAACTATAGAAAGCAAACAACAGCGCACCTATCAGCAGTATCGAGAACTGCATGGGTATTTTCACCAACCCGTTCATCAGCAAACCAAGACGGCTTTCGCGGGTATCCTTACCGGTGATATACCTGCCTACCTGGCTCTGGTCGGTACCGAAGTAAGAGAGCGCCAAAAAGAACCCACCAATGATACCACTCCAGATATTGTACTTGTCCTTCCAGTCAAAACCGGTAGTGATCACATTCAGCTTGTCGGACTTACCAGCTACATACAACGCATCGCCCATCGTGACACCTTCGGGCAATCCAGCTACCACGAGATAGCCCGCAATAGCCATGGAGCCGAGGATAATGAGGAACTGCAGCTTCTGCGTATGTGCAATGGCTTTGGCACCACCCGTGTAGGTATAGATAATAAGCAGCCCACCGGTAATGATATTAGTGAGGTAGATATTCCACCCCATGATAGACGACAGGATGATGGACGGCGCATAAATACTGATACCAGTCGACAAGCCGCGCGAGATAAGGAACAGCACAGAGGTCAGCAACCTCGTCTTCCTGTCGAAACGTGTCTCAAGATACTCATAAGCGGTATAGACATTCAACTTCTGGAAGATGGGGATGAACGTGATGCTGATCACCACCATCGCTATCGGCAGTCCGAAGTAATACTGCACAAAGCGCATACCATCAGTGTACGCCTGCCCGGGAGCAGAAAGAAAAGTGATGGCACTGGCCTGTGTGGCCATGATGCCCAGCAACACAATGTACCAGGGCATGTTCTTGCCCGCCAGTATATAGCTGTCGGAGCCGGTTTGCCCGCGGCCTTTGTACACACCGTAGGCAATGATACCACCAAGGGTCAGCAGCAGTATAATCCAGTCAAGTGTACTCACTGCCAGTATTGGGTAAAGAGGTAATAAAAAAGTATTTGCAGTGCCAACGCCAGCAGCACTGCAAAATACCAGGGAGTCCAGTTCTGTTTGTGTTCAGGCTTCATGTTATTTACCTACAGACAGCATGTTGAGCAACAAACGTATCGCGCCTTTATTACCAGCCGGCAACTGACGGAAGAACGACAGCGGCGCATATACATAATGACCTTTGCCAAACTGCGTGTACAGTGTGGCGCTGGTCAGCGCTTCTTCACCCGCATCGTTCATTTTGAAAATGGTTTGGTACTTCTCATCCCATTTTGCCGGGTAGTATAAACCACGCTCCTGCACCCAGCCAGCAAAATCCTGTTGGGTGATCTTATTAGGATGATTGAGTAGCTTATGATCAGGAACTATAAATTCAACGGCAGCATCTTCTTCAGTAACGCGTTTGCTGGAGAGCGTGATGGGATATGGTCCCAGCTGCGTGGTCGACATATCCTGCAAAGTATTGTACTGCATCACCAGCGTACCACCGTTGGCTACGTAGCGCATCAGTTCCGGCATCCATACTGCCATGCGCTTCTCCGTGTTCACCGCGCGTATACCTGTAAGCACTGCATCATATTTCTTCAGACGGTCCGCATCAATATCCGATGGCTTCAGTACATCTACCTGCAAGCCTGCAAGACGAAGAATGTCTGGGGTAAGATCGCCAGCACCTTCTATATAACCAATGCGCTTGGCAGTAGATTGCCAGTTGCTGCGCAACACTTTGGTGTAAGCATTGGTGAAGTATTGCAGCGTAGGTATGTGGTCATATTCAATGAGATTCTTGGTACGCATGTAAGCGTTGCTACCTTCTGCGAGCGTAGCCGCGAGGTAAAAGTCATCCTTGCTACCGGCAGTTTCTTTGGCGGTATAATTCACATAGATGGTGGTATCAGTACCCTTAGTCATGCTGATGCCTTTCACCACTTTGCTGGTAGTACCATTAAACAGTACCAGCGTTGCATTGTTCAGGTCTTTCAATGTATGGATACGTACGCCGGCACTCAAAGAACCATCGGGCGCCACCATCAGCAGCCCGGAAGTAAACTCCAAAGTAACAGGCGGCACTATCCTGATGTTCTGGATCACATCACCACGGGTAGGGTCCAGTTTCTTGTACGACAGGGGAACAGGCACTGGATATGTACGGCCATCCACTTTCACATTCACTATTGCATTCAGGTTGTTGGGCGCCTCGGGGTAACCACGCAGTGTATCAACCGGTATCACGAAGTGCGCACCGTCTTCGCTCTGCTGCGCCAGCCAGTAAGGTTCTGTATAAGGAGTAGATGCAGGAATAGTGATGCTGCGATCTATAGTGATCAGCGAATCGTGCGGCAACCTGTAGTTCATGGTAGTATCACCATCAGGCCATACAATAGATTCCACCGTAACCGGCATAGAAGAGCGTGCTATCAGGCGCATGGTAAATGGCAGCGTGCTACCTGCAATGGCTTCGGGCTGTTTGGCATACAGTTCAGCCATCAGCCCGGTGCTTTGCATAATGATCTCATCCAGCTCCGCCAGCTTCTGCGTGCGCCAGTAGTCGTCTTTCACTTTCTCTATATCATGGCGCAGTTCCAGCAAAGCGCCAAGGCTGTTCTCAGGATGCCTGAAGTCGTAAGCGTTCAATATTTGATCTATCTCTTTACCAACCTCGGGGCGGTTCGCGCGCTTCCATGTTATATCAACACCATCAAACAGCGAGTTGGTAATTGGTTCACCTGCTACAAGTCTGAAGAATTCGTTCTGCACACCGGGAGTGCTGGGCGTACCTGCACCCTGACTTTTGTGTATACTGCGGCTGATGCCCGCCAGCTCACCATAACCCATACCTATCAGCGCGCTGTATTGCCCCACAGGCAGCTTGAAGTCGCCTTCAGAAATAGTACTGCGGTCGCCAAAGCGGAAGGAGTTGAACAGGATGCGCTTGGGTTGCCAAACTCCGTAATACTTCAGTTGGTCGGGATACTTGGTTGGATCGCCAGCTGCTGCAAAAGCTTTCTCCGCTATGATAGCAGATGCGGCGTGTTGTCCATGCCCGGCCTGTTCATTCGGCGGAAAGCGGCAAATGATCACATCGGGCCTGAATTTGCGTATCACCCACACGGCATCGCTCACCAGCTGGTCTTCGTTCCAGTGCTTGAAGGTCTCCTGGTGTGTCTTCGAGAAACCGAAGTCGATAGCGCGGGTAAAGAACTGCTCGGCACCATCCAGCCTGCGCGCTTCTATCAGCTCGTGTGTGCGTATCAGTCCCAGCGCCGCACCTTGCTCTTTGCCCAATATGTTCTGGCCGCCATCACCACGTGTCAGCGAGAGGTAAGCAGTACGTATATGTTGGTCGTTGGCCAGCCATGCCAGCAGGCGTGTGTTCTCGTCGTCGGGGTGTGCGGCGAAGTACAGCACATTGGTCAGGTTCTTCAGTCGCGCTATCTCATTATATATCTGCGCCGATGTGCCGGGACGCACCTGCTGCGCAAAAGAAAACTGAGAGAAAAGAAATGCTAACGGTAAAAAGAGTCTTCTCATGATCTATAGAAAAATAAACCCACAGCTGTTGTTACTGGCTGTGGGTATAAATATACTTGGTTTGCGTTTATTACATTTTGTTGGCTGCGTCTATCACTTTTTGGTTGCTGCGTTGGTATTCACCTTCGTTTGGTGTGCCTTTGGTTAGCTCGATAGATTTGTTGGCAGCAGCGATAGCATCAGCTTTGCGGTTTGTCTTCAGCGCGATCTTCGCTTTCAGGTGCCACATGTAGAAAGCCTTAGGATTCTCTTCTACTGCTTTGTTTACATAAGTATAAGCCTTCTCCAGGTTCTGGTTGGTCTCGTAGTAGTAGCTGGCAGCCTGGAAATAAGGAATAGAAGGATTGTTGATCGCCTTATCGATGTCTGCATTCAAACGTGCTTCGTTGTCAGCTTTGATGGGAATGGTCACTTTGGTCTTTTCCCAAGCCATGTCAAGGTTGGCAGTGTTGAAAGTAATATCGTTGATGCCCATTGTGAACGAGCTAACGGTTTCATTGATCGCCTTAGAAGGAACTTTGAAACGGGCAATATCATCAGCAGTGTTGTAACCCATAGCGCCCCAATTGCCAACGCCTTTGTTCAGGATCACTTCCCATTCAGTAGCACCGGGAACGGTGTACAGTGCGTATTCGCCGGCTTTTACAGGTACGCCACCGAAAGTAACATCTTCGCCAAATTTGATCTTGGTGGCAGAGTTAGCACCAGTGCGCCATACAGTGTTGTAAGGCACGATGTCGCCAAATATTTTGCGGCCGCGTATAGACGGACGGCTATAAGACAGTTCGATAGTAGAAGTAGAGAAGTCTTGCGTGATCTTGGTTGTTGGGCTCAGCGCAGGCAGTTTCAGTCCCTGTGCATAAGCGTCGCTCATCAACGATGCGGCTACGATCAAAGTAAAGGCAAAGCGTTTCATAATCATTATGTGTTTGATGTGAGATTGCAAATGTAGGGGCAACGAGTTACCCACCAAAACAATAAAAATCTATAGGGCGTTAAAAAATCTTAAAAGAATGCCGCTAACTTGCGCGCAAATTTCCTCACATGAATAATATAGTAAACCTCGCCATCCAGGTATTGCCGCTTGAAAAGAGTCGCCAGGAAGCGTACACCATCATCGACAAAGCCATTGCTACCATCAATGCATCGGGTTTGAAATATGTAGTATCTCCATTCGAGACCGTTATAGAAGGTCCGTACGATAAGGTGATGCAGTTATTGAATGATATACAAACTGCTTGTTATGAAGGCGGTGCAGACTCGCTGCTGATCAACATGAAGCTGCACACCAGCAAGGTGACAGATATGGCTATTAATGATAAAATAGGCAAGTACAAAGACCAATAGTTATTTTTGCCTCAAGTTTTTAGGATATGATGAACCGCGCTCAATTAGTTTCAGCCATCCGCGCCAAGAAGTCGGTGCTTTGTGTAGGCCTTGATACAGACCTCGAAAAGATACCTAAGCACCTGTATGCGGAAGAAGATCCCGTGTTTGCTTTCAATAAAGCGATCATCGATGCTACCAAAGATTATACGGTTGCATATAAGATCAATACTGCTTTCTACGAGTCGCAGGGTGTGAAGGGCTGGATCAGCATGGGCAAAACGCTCGATTATATTCCTAAAGACATATTCACCATTGCTGATGCTAAACGCGGCGACATAGGCAATACCGCCGATCAATACGCCAAGACATTCTTCAGTACTTACCCGTTTGATAGCGTAACTGTTGCTCCCTACATGGGCGCCGACAGCGTAAAGCCTTTCCTGCAATACGATGGCAACTGGGCTATCGTGCTGGGGCTGACATCAAACCCTGGTAGCGGCGACTTCCAGCTGCAGCAGTGTGGCGGCGAGTTGTTGTACGAAAAAGTACTGCAAACAGTGGCGGGCTGGGGCAACCCCGGCAACCTGATGTTCGTAATAGGTGCTACCCGCAAAGAGCAACTGCGCGACATCCGCAACATGCTGCCGGAGCACTTCTTCCTGGTACCGGGTGTAGGCGCACAAGGCGGTGATGTACCAACGGTATGCGAGAACGCGATGAACAAAGACGGAGGCATCCTGATCAACGTATCGCGCGCCATCATCTTTGCCGGCAATGATGCAGACTTTGCGAAACGTGCAGGTGAGGCTGCTGCGGAATACCAGGAACAAATGGCGGCTTATTTGTAATTTGAGGGGGTAAACCACCCCTATGCAAGAAAAGTTACTGCAGTTCATCTGGCGATACAGCCTGTACCAACCCGGTGATCTATCTACCGATGATGGCGAAACAATCACCATCATTAACTCCGGCAGGTACAATACCAACGCAGGCCCCGACTTCCTCGAGGCCAAAGTACGCGTAGGCAATACCGTACTCGCAGGACATATAGAGCTGCACATCAACGCGAGCGACTGGAACAAACACGGCCACCAGGACGACCCCGCTTACCAGAACATTATACTGCATGTGGTATATAACAATGATACAGCCCGGGTAGTAGATAATGTACCCGTGCTCGAGCTGGCAAAGCACATCCCGGCGTCGATCATCGAGCAGCACGGCAATTTTATCAAGGCAACTGCTAAGATACCCTGCGCTACACAGCTGGCCACTATAAAAGACATTACAAAGGAAAGTTGGCTCAGCCGCCTGCTGGCCGAGCGCTGGGAAGAAAAGCTGGTAACCTGGAAAGAACTGCTGGCCTCCAGTACGGATGACTGGCGCAACCTGCTCTACTGGCGCATGGCTTATAACTTTGGGTTCAAGGTCAACTCCGTGCCATTCCAGATGCTGGCGCAATCACTGCCGCTCAACATACTAGCCAAACATCGCGAAAGCCTCATGCAGATAGAAGCGCTGCTGTTCGGACAAGCGGGGATGCTGGAAGAAGAGTTCAAAGATGAGTATCCGAACACACTGAAGAAAGAATACGCTTACCTCAGGCAGAAGTACAAGCTACAACCGATAGCTGGTCACCTATGGAAATTCCTGAGGCTGCGCCCGGCAAACTTCCCAACCATACGCATAGCACAGTTTGCAGCGCTGGTGCACAGGTCGGTTCACCTCTTCTCGCAAATAGTGGAGACACATACAGTGAAGGAGATACAACCACTGCTGGAAGTAGCGGTGAGCGCGTATTGGAAAGATCACTTCACGTTTGACGAAGCACAAGAGGGAACCACCAATAAGAAACTTGGGAATTCTTCGATAGAGAACATCGTCATCAATACTATAGCACCTATACAGTTCCTCTATGCAAGTAAGCATGGCAATGCACAGCAGCAGGAACGCGCCCTTCAGTTACTGGATGCAGTACCGGCTGAGGACAACAACATCCTCAAAATGTGGAAAGAAAGCAACTGGACCGCGCAAAATGCGGCACAATCTCAATCGCTGCTTCAGCTTTACAATAACTATTGTGCAAATAAACGTTGTCTCGACTGTGCTATCGGCCTAAGCATCATAAGATCAGGGCCAAACAAATAGCACTGTCTTCTTACAGTCAGGATGGAGGCTCTCTAACACGGGACAGGTAAGCGCTGCGTGTTCCAATAGCTTCTTCTCTTTATCGGTATACGTCTGTGTCTTAGGAAAGTAAAGATTCACTTTGACCTCGCCGATCCTCCTTGGGTTGGCTACCATGATCTTCTCGATCTCGCACTCTACACCATCTATTACGATGTTGTGAGCGTTGGCTGTAATGCCCATCACGGTCACCATACACGAAGCCAATGCAGTGGCTACTAGGTCTGTAGGCGAGAAGCGTTCGCCTTTTCCATTGTTGTCAGTTGGTGCGTCTGTTTCTATTTCCGATCCTGAGCGGAGGTGCGTTGCTGTGGCCCGCAAACCGCCTGTGTATACTACTTTCGAGGTCATGGCCTGTATTTTGAGTTAAAATTACTGGTATCTGATTTTGGAACCAAAGTTTATCGTACCTTAAATGTACGTTTGAGGGAAAGGCTAAAAGTGTTGATTAAGAAAAGTATATGAAAGGGTTTATCAAATTGAGCTTACTGTCTGGCTGCCTGGTTATCGCTTTTAAAAGCAATGCTCAGCAAATCGCCACCACGCCAGACACTACGCAGGGTGTAAAGGTCGCTGTGCCTGCCACTGCGAAAACAGCTGTTCCCAAGCCAACCGCAAAGCGTGTCGTAGTTAAGAAGCCCAAGCCCATCCGAACCGAGATGAGCGGCGGTCTGCGCCTGAACTCAAACGGCTGGGGCCTGTTCGTCGACAAAGGCTGGGTGAGGAGCGAAGAAAAGAACCGCGATTATTTCTACAATATCAGGCTTGCCCAGATCGAACTGGACGAGGTGCGCCACCCTAAAGAAGTAAAGCGCAGCAACAACCCAAGCGATAACTCCCCAATGGCTTTCGCCTACGGCAAGATCAATAACTTCTACGCACTGAAGCTGGGTTACGGCGCCCGCAGGCTGATAGCAGGCAAGCCCGAACACGGTACGGTAGCCATTCACTGGGTATACCTTGGCGGCTTCAGTGCCGGTTTGGTAAAGCCATATTATCTCGAAGTACAATCTGTAAAGGGCGGCCAGGCCGGCCCGGTAGAGACCATCAAATACTCTGATTCCAATCAGCGCAAGTTCCTGGGGCTGCGCGAGGACAATGGTACAGCCAACTATATCATAGGTAGCGCAGGCTTTGGCAAAGGCCTTGGCGAGATCGGGTTCAACCCCGGCATACACCTCAAAACCGGCCTGCACTTCGACTTTGCACCGTCAAAGACCATGAAGATGGCCGTGGAAGCCGGTGTAAGCGGCGAGTTGTATGCTAAAAAAGTAGAATTGATGGCTTTGCAAAAAGCCTATCCATACACAGTAAGCGTGTACGCATCCTTCCAATTTGGCAAACGTTGGCAATGATTGTAACTTGCATGCCATTATGCAGGAGTTGCCAATTGTACAAGCAGAACCGACTACGGAAACCCGTGTGAAGAAGCCTAACTGGCTGCGTGTCAAGCTGCCTACGGGCGAGGGTTACCGCCACGTGCGCAACCTGGTGGATACCCACAAGCTGCACACGATCTGCGAAAGCGGCAACTGCCCTAACATGGGCGAATGCTGGGGCGAGGGTACTGCAACCTTCATGATCCTCGGCAATATCTGCACCCGTTCCTGCGGCTTCTGCGCTGTAGCTACCGGCCGTCCTGAGCCTGTGGACTGGGACGAACCTCAACGCGTAGCCGAAGCCATTTACCTGATGAAGGTGAAGCACGCGGTGATCACATCGGTAGACCGCGACGAGCTGAAAGACGGTGGCTCCATCATCTGGGCCAATACCATCAAGGCTGTACGCTCACTCAATCCCGATACTACGCTTGAAACACTGATACCCGACTTTAAAGGCCAGTGGGAAAACCTGGAGCGCATCATCGAAGTAGCTCCTGAGGTTGTATCGCACAACATAGAAACGGTAGAGAACCTGACGCGCAAAGTGCGTATACAGGCCAAATACCACCGCAGTATGGAGGTGATCCGCAGGTTGAAAGACGGCGGCATGCGCACCAAGAGCGGTATCATGCTGGGCCTTGGCGAAAAACAGGAAGAAGTATTGCAAACCCTGCAGGACCTTGCCGACAACGGTTGTGACGTTGTGACCATAGGTCAGTACCTGCAGCCTACGCAAAAGCACTTGCCGGTAGTACGTTTCGTGCACCCTGACGAGTTTGCTTTCTACCGTGAAGAAGGCTATAAAATGGGCCTTGACTACGTTGAAAGCGGTCCGCTGGTACGTTCATCTTACCACAGCGAGCGCCACGTGTTTGCCGGCAAAGGTCGCGAAGCATGGATGGCCAGCAAACAAGCGTAAGGCAACTATTCTCGTAACCTTCTTTTTCTATATTTGTACTGTAGCCGGTGCGCCCGATAAAAGGTCGCCATACCCGGCAGCGATCAGTACGATATGCGTACACGACACCGTAACCAGTTTATAGAGACCAACGACAAGGAACTGCAACGATCTATCCGCAGCGACTCGTTGCTGGCCGAAATAACAGCTGTCATTAGCCACAACAGCTCGTCGATAAAGCAACTAAGCGATGCCGCGCTGGCCTGCCTGCTACGGCAGTTTGAATGTTGCTACGGAGCTGTGCTGATGCACGATACTGAACGCGATGTTCTAGAGCTGGTATCTGAACTGGGAGGAGATACCTCTAACCCGCGCGCAGTCACCATCAAACCCAGCGAAACGATCACCGGCAACGTATTCTCGCTTGGCGAGACCAAATACCTCAAAGAGGTTCCGGGCGGATATGCGTACAATATCAAGTCAGGAGCGGGCAGCCTTTCGGCGTCTCACATACTCATCATTCCCCTGAAATTCAACAACACCACAGCTGGTGTAGTAGAACTGGCTTCTTTCAGCGCTTTTCATGAAGATGATATTGCTATAGCGGAACGCTTGTGCAGGGCGATGGCGGCCAATGCCATCAACCTGAGGACGACCTTTGAAAATGCCAGGCTGGTAGAAAAGCTGAAGCTGGTGCAACAGAAAAGCGCCATTCGCATGGAAGAACAGTATGCATCGATGCAGCGCCTGATGAACGAGATCATTGAACGACATAAAAAACGCGAGCAGGAACTGCTGGACGAAATAGAAAAACTGAAACAGAAATAGAACCAATATGCAAAAGCTAGCCGAACTGAAAAATGAGCTTGACGAAATATACTACGAGCTGTTTTACAATGAACAGAAGCACTACCTCTATGCTAACTGGATAGGCTTTTCCAGCAGTCAGGATATAGTGGATGGTGCTACGGTATTGATGCATTGGCTGGAACAAAACCGCGACAAAAACGTGAGCTGCTATATCAACGACAACCGCCAGTTTAAAGGTACCTGGGGTGTGGAGATGCAATGGGTAACCGAAGTATGGACTCCGGCAGTGTACAACAGCGGTCTGCGTTACTGTGCATTGGTATTGAGCCAGGACATATTTGCGCAGATGGCAGCAGCAGCATTCGACGAAGCATCAGCAGAGGTTGGCAAGTTAACTACCCGCATGTTCAATACGTTTGAAGAAGCGGAGAAATGGGTGGATGAAAAAAATCGCGTGAACGTATAACCGGTTTCGGGATGTAGCCCCGCCCGCTGGCGGGACGATTCGTTCGGGACGAAGATGCCGCTGGTTCGAACTCCTCCCAGCGAAGCTAATCCAGTCATCCCGACGTATCGAGAGCGGAGAAATATCGGAAGCTGTTTCTCCGTTTTGTTTTTATCAACTCTTGCCTATCTCCTCTTCCAGCAATTTCATTATCGCTCCCATGGCAGCGCGACATTCCTCCTGCGATCTGATGGCCTTTGCATATTTCACCCGCGAATCCATTCCCACTATGACCAACACGCAAGCGTTATTGCAGTCGCCAAGGCTCCATTCTTTTGCAAGCGCCTTGTTCTCATCAAACAAGATCACAGAACCAGGCGATTGTTTCTCCTTCTGCCTGACGCTGATCTTCATAGCCGAATTAGGCACCCAGGTGTCTTTACAATTGATCACCCCTACCCCGATGAATTTATCCTTGGGCAGCTTCCTCTTTTCCATCGCTTCGGAAAGCGGGTTTATCACATCTTTGGCATCAGGGTCTGTATAGAATACGGCAGTGACCTTATGGCCCAATGGGAGATTTTGTTTATTCCCTCTTGCATCCAGCAGGTCAATGTTTATAGCCATCCGACCGGGATTCACTATATGCTGCGCACCAGCATCGATCAAAACTCCACACAACAAAGCCGACAGAAATATTCTTTTCATCTTTCAATAGTAATTGGAAGGATTACATTCTGGAAAATTAACACTTACTCGCGAGATGACAAGCATATTATCACAACCACTTCCTCCGCTTAAACCATTGAAATATAAGCACTGTGACTGCTATCATCAGGGCGATGACCCCTGGGTATCCAAGTTTCCAGCCTAGTTCGGGCATAAAATGGAAGTTCATACCGTACACACCTACAATGAACGTAAGCGGCAGGAAGAATACGGAGAAGATGGTCAGCACGCGGATGATCTCATTGGTACGTTGCGAGGCTGCGGCGAAGTATACGTTCAGCAGCTGGTGAATGTCCTCGGAGAGCACGTCGAACATGTGCTGCAGCTTTACATATTCATCACGCGTATCGCGGGTGTCTACGTTGCCGGTTTCTGAGTCTACAAAATCGATGATCTCGTACGAGAGTATCAGCATACGCCGCACCAGGTCTATCCTCCGTTTCAGATGATACAGTCCTTTAAGCATCGATATCTTCTTGGGCCGAAGGAACACCACTTCTTCGTAATGATCTACCGTTCGCGACAGGCCATCTAAAGGCCGCTGATAGGTAACAAGGGATGAGTAAAGTATCTGGTTCAGTAATTGGGCCGAAGACCGGCACCTATTAGATGCCACCTGCCGGCCAAGAGCGAGCATAAACGGCTGTTCGTCCTTATGGACAGTGATGATAAACTTCTCGGCAAAGAATATGGCTATTTTATCGGTCAGCTCCAACATGCTGTCTGCATTCTTACTGCCTGCATCCACATGTATCCGGAAGATAATGAACGAGCAACCATCCATCTTTTCGTACTTGGGCAGGTGTCCCGGTTGCAGGCAGTCGTTGATCTGTGCAGGATGTAACCAATACCTCCGGGCCAGCACGTCTAACTGTTCCCTTGTCGGGTCCGAGATATCGTACCAGTCAAAGCCATGTTCCTGTATGTTGCTGAGCTGTTTGGTCATAGCGTGTTTCTATCAACGCTCGCCTGTTTAGCTACAAAAATCGTCGCACGGTCACTTTGGGTCGTTTCCTTACAAAGCGTTTTACTAATAACAACCCGGCGATAAACCCACCTATATGAGCGCCGTAAGCTACCCCGCCAGCTTCTTCTCCCCCCAGCGAGCCCAACCCGTTCAATACCTGGAATACAAACCACAGCCCTACTACGATAAAGGCCGGTACAGTGACGATAAAAAACAATATCCAAACGTGCACACCCCTGCGCGGATGCAACAGAATGTATCCGCCCAATACAGCCGAGATAGCACCTGAGGCCCCTAACGAAGGTGTCAAAAGGCTTTGGCCAACGAACACAGCACTGAAGACGTGCGCAAGCCCTGCAAGAACGCCGCAGATCATATAGAACCAGAGGTATCGGCTATGTCCCATTTCATCTTCCAGGTTGTCGCCGAATATCCAGAGGAACATCATGTTGCCCAGCAGGTGCGCCAGTCCCCCGTGCATGAACATGGAAGTGACCAGCGTGAGAAATACAGGGATGGGAGTTCGTTGCAGTCCCGGCAACTGGAAGGTCTCGCCAGTATAAGGGTCTTTCATCAGCTTGCTGCCGGTTACAATATCGGTACCGGATAATATTTCACCGGGCACGGTAGCATAGGCAAAAGTGAAACCAAGATTACGTCCCCAGTTCTGGAAGTAGATGAACACCAATATGTTGACAGCGATAAGCAGGTAGTTGACCCAGGGTGTGGTGCGTCTATCCCTGTTATCGTCGCCTATGGGTAGCAGCATGTTTTTCCCAAACCTACCACAAACTTTATTCCATATAAAGCAGGGTAAGGCAAAAGCCTTACCCTGTGAGGATGATATTGATCGGCGCAGTGTATTCTTTTATGCGCTTGTCTTTGGTTTGCAGGCGCTCTATTTCTTCCTCGTAACGCTTATGGCACTCCGTGGTCTGGCTATGCCTGATGGCTTCTTTCAGACTATCTGTAGCCTGCTTATAGTCACCCTGCTTTTCGTGCAGTATGGCTTTAAAGTAGAGCATCTTGGGCCTGTCGATACCGGGCACCTTCAATGCCCTCAGGATGATGTCCTCAGCCTTAGGCAGCTCGTTCAACCATAGTAACAGGTGTGTATAGGCATAATAAGTGTCTACGTAGAGCTCATCACTGTACAGCGAGGTCTCGAAACATTCTCGCGCCGGCTCAAATTGCCTGAGGTCACGGTGGTAAATTTTACCCATCAGTGTCAGCAATCCGGGGTGCATATCATCGGTCGACAACCCGTATTCCAACGCCTCGAGCACTGCCTCCAGGTCGTAGGGATAGTTGTCGTTAGCTTTTAAAAAGTATTTATCAGCAGCTGTCATAGCTGTTAGTTGTTTTAACGTTGATCGAATAAAAAATTGTAAGTAAAAATGCCTGCGGGCTAAGCCCGGAGCAGATTGCAGACGTTAAGGCAGCTAGCTGAAATACGTATACAAGGCCTGCCCCTCTATGTGAATAGAGCGCAGCTGCAGCAGGTATGAACTTAGTTTGCGCATGTTGCCTTGTTTAGAATTGGAGGACAAAGGTAGGAGTTTTTGTAAAAAGTGCGCCTTCCGTAGAGAAAACCGGGCTGTTGGTACGTTTTTCTTAGGTAGCCGGAGAGATGTGTTATTGACATTTTTCCCACATTTTCCCTAGGGACTTGTACAACTTAACAGGGAAATATGTAATTTAAATCCCGGAAACCCGGGTAAAACCGGACGAAACGAAAATTATTTTTAACCCATAAAAATTGAACAATTATGGCAACTGCCAAGAAGGCTGTGAAAAAAGCAGTCGTAAAAAAGGCTGTAAAAAAAGCAGCCGTTAAGAAGGCCGTGAAAAAAGCAGTCGTTAAAAAGGCTGTGAAAAAAGCAGCCGTTAAAAAGGCCGTGAAAAAAGCAGTCGTTAAAAAGGCTGTAAAGAAAGCAGTCGTTAAAAAGGCTGTGAAGAAAGCAGTCGTTAAAAAGGCAGCTGCTAAGAAGAAATCTACAAGGAAACCAAATGCTGCGTTCATGGCTCCACTTACAGTAAGCCCGGCGCTAGCTGAAGTGATCGGTACTAGCTCTGCTGCACGTACTGAGATCGTGAAGAAAATATGGGAATACATCCGCAAGCATGGTCTGCAAGACAGCAAAAACCGCAGGATGATCAACGCAGATGCCAGGCTGCGTCCTATCTTCGGTAAAGACCAGATCTCAATGTTTGAGCTGGCTAAAGTTGTAAACAAACAAGTAAAGTAGTTCTTACTACAACTATATAAAAAGCCCGGCTTATCCGGGCTTTTTTATTTATTTTAATTTACAACAATTTTAATAATTTGTCTGCGCCTCTGCCATAGCTATCGTTCAGCTTCGCTATCGATTTTACAACCTTCTTCATATCGATACCCTTATCCAAAACACCATTAAACAGGTCGCCAACCTCTGCAAGCCTTGATGGCATCGTCCTGATGGTAAAGTCTTTCATCTTCATCCCTTTCTTCACTTCATCCCAATGTAACGGTGCAGAAACAGTAGCTCCAGGTTTAGGACGAATGGAATACGGTGCAGCTATTGTAGCCTGTGGCCGGTTTTGCAGGAAGTCGACATACATCTTTCCCTGCCTGTTTTTCGTAGCGCGTTCTATGCTGGTGAATCCAGGCAACTCTTCGTGTACAATGCGTGCAACGATGCGACCAAACTCTTTAGAATGTTCGTAGTTATACTTTGCTCCAAGCGGAATATAAATATGTAGCCCCGTGGAACCTGAAGTTTTGCAATAACATGGAATGCCGAATGCATCTAACACTTCTTTCGTTACCTGTGCAGCTTTTATCACCTGCTCAAAAGTATTCTTATCAGGGTCGAGATCTATGATGCAGTAGTCGGGATTGTCGGGCTTCTTTGTGCGGCTATGCCATGGGTTCATTTCTATACAGCCCAGCGAAGCGATGTATAGCAAGCTGGCTTCGTTTGTGCATACGAGAAAGTTCTTTTCTTCCTGGTCGGTCTCACTGTAGTATGGAAACGTTTCGATCCACTCAGGTACTTTACCGGTTACATTCTTTTGGTAAAATGTTTTGCCGTTGATACCATTAGGGTGACGGTTAAGTGTTTGCGGCCGGTCTTTCATATAGGGCAGCATGAACGGAGCTACCTGGTAGTAGTAGTTGATCATGTCGCGCTTAGTATACTTCTCTGCAGGCCAGTATACCTTGCTCAGGTTGGTGAACTTGAGCTGGTTGCCGTTCACCTCGCGCACCTGCATCTCTTCACTGGGATTCAGCAACGTGCGACGCTCTTTATCTTTCGATGGTTTTTCAATAACGATCTTCTTCCTTTTACTCTTCACCACGTCTGTCGTCTTCTTTGTCCTCTCCCAGGTTACCGTCTTCGGGTCTTTATCCTCCCGCAGACCTTTGAAGGATGGATGCCTGATCGCTCCATCGCTGGTAATCTCTGCATAACTTATCTCAGCCACCAACTGCGGCTTTACCCACGTTACTTCCGCTTTGGGTGGATTGGGCCTGAAGCGCGAAGGTTTATTATAGTCAGGTACAACTTTAAAGGGACATCTCTTTGTGATGAGTGGCTTTAGTTTTTTCAGAAGCTCGGTTTGCATTTTGGTGTTAAAGCCTGTACCAACCGGGCCAACGCTGATCAGTTCACCATGATCATATAATCCAAGCATCAGTGCACTGAACTGCTTACTGCTGCCTTCATTCTTTGTATAACCGCAAATGATCACCTCCTGGTATTTCTTCACCTTTATTTTTAACCAATCTTTTGAACGAGAGTCAGGCACGTACACAGAATCCGTTTTCTTGGCGATAACACCTTCCATACCCATCGCCTCTGCTATCTTCATAAAATCGTCGGGCGAGGTATCAAAATGACTACTATTCTTGATGACATCGTGACCATCAGGAAGCACTTCATGTAATATATCACGGCGACGCGCCAGCGGTAAATTCATAAGATTGACACCATTGAGCCAGAGAATATCAAAAACATAATACACCAGGCCGCCATCGGCCTCGCTACGCCATTGCTGCAGTGCCTGGAAATCGGAAACACCTTCATCGTTGGGAACAATGATCTCACCATCGAGCACGGCATTGATGCCGAGTTCTTTCAGCGCATTGTAAACAGGATAAAATTTCTCGTTGAAAGATTTATTGTTGCGAGAGCGGATATCGAGCCTTGTTTTGCTGGTAAACGAGATCGCACGGTAGCCATCCCATTTCACTTCGTACAACCAGTCGGCTTGTTCAGGGGCTTTATCTACAAGGGTAGCTAGCATAGGCAGAACATTCCCAGGCATTTGCCCACGCGTACCACCTTTCAACAGTTCTTTGAGCGACATGCAAGGCAGAACAGTAAAATAATGCCTGTAGCTCTTGGTGTAGAAACAAAAAAAGCCCGGCATCTCTGCCGGGCTTCAATATTATTAGAGGAGTTTATCCTACTGCTACTACTTTTGTTGGTTCCAGGTTGGCGTTGCGGATAGACACGTTGCGGGCCACGTTCTGCGCCAGTTCCAGGAATACTTCGCGTGCTGGATTTGTTTCATCAAGAAT
Organism: Polluticoccus soli; assembly: GCF_029269745.1. NCBI lineage: Bacteria > Pseudomonadati > Bacteroidota > Chitinophagia > Chitinophagales > Chitinophagaceae > Polluticoccus > Polluticoccus soli. The sequence goes on from NZ_JARJHT010000003.1 coordinate 492,635, forward strand.
GGCGGGCAACCCACTATCTCCACCTTCGCGTACGCTTTGTACTAACGGCACTTCACCTAAGAATGGCAGTTCGAATTGTTCCGCCATTTGTTTGGCGCCGCCTTTGCCGAAGATGTAGTATTTGTTTTCCGGCAGTTCTGCTGGTGTGAAATAAGCCATGTTCTCTACCACACCCAATATCGGAATGTTGATCTGCGGTTGTTTGAACATCATGATCGCTTTGCGTGCATCTGCAGCTGCTACAGCTTGTGGTGTAGACACGATCACTGCGCCTGTTACAGGCACTGCTTGCGCCAGTGTTAGGTGTACATCGCCGGTACCGGGTGGTAAGTCGATCACCAGGTAATCTAGTTCTTGCCAGTATACGTCACTGATGAATTGTTTCAGTGCAGAGCTCGCCATTGGTCCGCGCCAGATCACTGCTTGCTTTTCATCTATCAGCAAACCGATCGACATGGCCTTGATACCATGGCGTTCTATCGGCACGATCATGCCTTTGCCATTCACATCCGTCATCTTAGGACGCTCATCACGCATACCTAACATGATAGGCACAGATGGACCGTAGATATCAGCATCCAGCAAACCTACTGAAGCACCTTCCTGTGCCAGACCCAATGCGAGGTTTACGGCTACTGTTGATTTACCAACACCACCTTTGCCAGAAGCAACCATGATTATGTTCTTCACACCAGGTAAAACAGCTTTGTTGTCTTTGCGGTTGGTGACAACGTTTGCTGTCATGTGCACCTTCACTTTCGCATCTTTATCTACCAGGTGAAGTATTGCATTCACACACGCTTTCTCGATCATTTCTTTCATCGGGCAAGCGGGCGTTGTAAGCACTACAGTGAAAGAAACATTCTTCCCGTCGATCTCTATATCGCGCACCATATTGAGGGTAACAAGGTCTTTACCCAGATCCGGATCCTGCACGTTACTTAATGCACTCAATACAGCCTCTTTGGTTATCATATAATCCTTTGTTAAAGTGAGCTAAATGTGCTGCAAAAATACGCCATGCAACCTTTCTTTGTAACGAAATTGAAGAGTGAAACGTTAATACTTTTATTAGTAATATTAATAGCTCATCGCTTCGTAATACGCTTTTAACACTGTAATTTTGAATTGCATGCTGTCGAAGATATGGTTATATAGCCTGGCACTTATTTGCTTTGTCCTGTTCGCTTCCAAAAGCTTTGGTCAGGATCCGTTTGAGAACATCATCCAGATAAATGGTGTGACCATGACCGCAGATAGCCTACGTGCCGTCCCCGGTGTCACCGTGTTGGTGAAGAACAAGAATCGTGGTGTCGAATCCAGCCCAATGGGCGTGTTCTCCATAGTTGCTTATAAAGGCGATACCCTGCAATTCTCTGCAGTTGGCTACCGTTTTAAGGAGTATGCCATTCCCACAGATCTGAAAGGCCACTATTTCTCATTGATACAGCTGATGGTGCAGGATACCTTTTACCTACCCGAGACCATCATTCGTGCATTGCCGACCAAAGCGCAATTCGAGTACGCGTTCAGACACTGGAGTGTACCCGATGATGCCCTGGAAACTGCCCGCAAGAACACGGATGCGCTAACGCTGCGCGCACTTGCGTATACGCTTCCCCGCGATGGTCGCGAGAATCAGGCGGTTTATCAGCAAATACAGTCCGTGCAGGCTATGTACTATGGCCAGCGCCCACCTATGAATATTTTCAGTCCACTATCGTGGGCCGAGTTTTTCGATGCGTGGAAACGCGGCGATTACCGCAGGCGGAAATAATTACCTGTGCATGATGGTCAGGTATTCTGACCATGGTCCCACTTCCTCCTTATACTGCTTAGCCATTACCCGTGCTATCTGACCTATATGCGACAGATCGTGCGCGACCCATGTAGATAGTAGCTGCCTTAAAGTAACAATGCCAAATGAGGGATGAATGGCTGTTTTGAAAAGATCCTGTTCAGAGATGTTGAGTGAGGTTAATTCTTCCAGGTTCTGTTTTCGGGCGATGGTAAACTCTGCAAGTAGCTGATCGAGTGTTTTTCCTTTACTTTCTTCAAACTGTGCAAAGCGATCGAAGGGAACATACTCTTTGTCGTGATCGCTCAACGTCTTTTTGATACGTGCCATCCAATCGGTGCGCTCACCGTGTATCAGGTGGCCTACCACATCGTATGGACTCCAGGCTTCTTCGCCTTCGTTGTTAGATATCCATTCATCGTCCAAACCCTGCAGCCAGAATGTTAGCAAGGCAGGTGTCTTTTCGAGGATAGGTAGTGCTTTAGCGATCGAGTATTCCATAGCCGGAGTATTTAGCTACAAGTTCGCTAAAATATGGCTGATGGAAAACTGAAGAGTACTACGTGGAACAAACAAAACTATCTCGAATAGAAGTCGTCAAATCCATCAAAGACGCTATCCCGTTTTGTTTCAATCCGATTGCCGTAACCGTCAATTAGGTAATGAATTCTTATTACCCACTTTTCATCGCCGGTTACATCAACGCCACCTAACTCGACAAGAGAATCTTCAATCACTTTATAGTCAACAAATGTAACCCCGCCATGGAACATAGTTGATTCAATCACCTTTCTTGCTGTATCGTAATACAAATTGGGTGGATAATCAGACCCTCTCACATATTCGAAATAGGTAGCCTTATTTTCTTTCTCTCTTTGAACAAACAAGTAGTTCAATTTATTGCTTCCTCGCGCTCCAAATCCATACGCAACTAGGAGGTCCTTACGTCGATCGTTGTCAAAATCGGTAAAAGTGTCAATGCCAAAAATGAACTCTGCGTGTAAGGAATCAATGTGCTGGATCAAACTTAGCTCACCGGGCCTATTTAGTTTGTAAATGAAAATATCTCCTAATTCCGTACTGTCGTTAAAATTCGTTCTTGCATACAATTCGTCATCCAACTTCAAAAAAGAGCTATCTAACTGAATGATGGGATTTTTTTTCTGGGCTAAATGAGTCTGATTGCAAGATGCGCAAATCATAATCAACAGGCTACTAATAATTGCTCTCACTGATTCAAATATAAACAAACAAAAACGCCGTTCAGTGTTACTGAACGGCGTTAAAAGTAAAAGACCCCATCGAATGATGAGGTCTTTATAATAAATATGGCAGCTACCTACT
>NZ_JARJHT010000004.1 GCF_029269745.1 Polluticoccus soli
TGAACGACACCACTACCACCAATGAGGACACACCTGTCACCATACCCGTCCTGGCCAACGACAGCGATCCTGATAATCCGCTGGGTATTCCGATCGTCGGTACACCTCCGTCAAACGGTACCGTGATCGTCAATGCAGACAGCACCATCACCTACATCCCTGATCCAAACTTTAACGGTACAGATTCATTTACCTATTCGATCTGCGACGGCGGTACGCCTAACCTCTGCGATACAGCCACCGTATTCATCACCATCGATCCGGTGAACGATCCTCCTGTAGCCGTGGACGACACGGCTACTACTAGTGAGGATACACCGGTGAATATACCCGTGGTAAAGAACGACGGCGATCCTGATAATCCGCTGGGTATTCCGACTGTGGGTACACCTCCTGCAAACGGAACTGTGGTAGTAAATGCAGACAGCACGATCACCTACATCCCTGATCCGAATTTTAACGGCACGGACTCCTTTACCTATTCGATCTGCGATGGCGGTACACCTAACCTCTGCGATACAGCCACCGTATACATCACCATCGATCCTGTGAACGATCCTCCTGTGGCGGTGGACGACTCGGCTACCACTAACGAGGACACAGATGTGACCATACCCGTCCTGGCTAACGATAGCGATCCTGACAGCCCGCTGGGTATCCCGTCAATAAATACACCTCCTGCAAACGGCTCGGTGGTAGTGAATGCGGACAGCAGCATCACCTACACACCTGATCCGAACTTTAACGGCACAGATTCTTTCACCTATGCGATCTGCGATGGCGGTACACCTAACCTCTGCGATACAGCCACCGTATACATCACCATCGATCCGGTGAATGATCCTCCTGTAGCCGTGGATGATACTGCCACCACCAATGAGGATACACCGGTGAACATACCTGTGGTAAAGAACGACAGCGATCCTGACAGTCCGTTAGGTATTCCGACCGTGGGTACACCTCCTGTAAACGGCTCGGTGGTAGTCAATGCAGACAGCACCATCACCTACATCCCTGATCCGAACTTTAACGGCACAGACTCATTTACCTATTCGATCTGCGATGGTGGTACGCCTAACCTCTGCGATACAGCCACCGTATACATCACCATCGATCCTGTGAATGATCCTCCTGTAGCAGTGGACGACACTGCCACCACTAGTGAGGATACACCGGTGAACATACCTGTGGTAAAGAACGACAGCGATCCTGACAATCCGTTAGGTATTCCGACTGTGGGTACACCTCCTGTAAACGGTAGCGTGGTCGTCAATGCAGACAGCACCATCACCTACATCCCTGATCCGAACTTTAACGGCACAGATTCTTTCACCTATTCGATCTGCGACGGCGGTACACCTAACCTCTGCGATACAGCTACCGTATTCATCACCATCGATCCGGTGAACGATCCGCCTGTAGCGGTAAACGACACCACTACCACCAATGAGGACACACCTGTCACCATACCCGTCCTGGCCAACGACAGCGATCCTGACAGTCCGTTAGGTATTCCGACGGTGGGTACACCTCCTGTAAACGGCTCGGTGGTCGTCAATGCAGACAGCACCATCACCTACATCCCTGATCCGAACTTTAACGGCACAGATTCATTTACCTATGCGATCTGTGATGGCGGTACGCCTATCCTCTGCGATACTGCCATCGTATACATCACCATCGATCCTG
>NZ_JARJHT010000005.1 GCF_029269745.1 Polluticoccus soli
AGTCTCCCAACTATGCTACACATCTGTTACTCAAAATCAATGCAAAGTTGTAGTGAAGGTTCACGGGGTCTTTCCGTCCCGTGGCGGGTAACCGGCATCTTCACCGATACTACAATTTCACCGGGCTCGTGGAGGAGACAGTGTTCAACTCATTAGACCATTCGTGCAGGTCGGAACTTACCCGACAAGGAATTTCGCTACCTTAGGACCGTTATAGTTACGGCCGCCGTTTACTGGGGCTTCGGTCGCAAGCTTCAGATTACTCCTGACAAGCTTCCTTAACCTTCCAGCACCGGGCAGGTATCAGGCTCTATACGTCATCTTTCGATTTTGCAGGGCCCTGTGTTTTTGCTAAACAGTTGGTTGAACCATTTTACTGTGACCACATCGCTGTGGTACGCTTTATCCCGAAGTTACAGCGTTAATTTGCCTAGTTCCTTCTCCACGGCTCACCCGAGCGCCTTAGAATACTCATCTCGACTACCTGTGTCGGTTTACGGTACGGGTCGTTTTAGCCTAACCTTAGAGGTTTTTCTCGTGAGCAGGTTTAGGGCCACTATCTCGCCGGCCGAAGCCTTTGAGTACTATCAAGTTCAGCATCCGGAGCGGATTTGCCTACTCCAGATATACCTACACTCTTTAACGGGATATTCCGTAATCCCGCGGGCCTTTCACTTCTCCGTCACCCCATCGAAACTAAAACAAGTGTTGGAATATTAACCAACTTTCCATCGACTACCCCTTTCGGGTTTGCCTTAGGTCCCGACTAACCCTGATCCGATTAACGTTGATCAGGAACCCTTAGTCTTTCGGCGAAGTAGTTTTTCACTACTTTTATCGTTACTTATACCTACATTTTCTTTTCCAAACGCTCCAGCATATCTCACGATACACCTTCAACGCTGTTTGGAATGCTCCCCTACCACTCCCTAAGGAGTCTATATCTTCGGTACTATGTTTGATGCCCGATTATTTTCCGTGCCCGAACCCTCGACCAGTGAGCTGTTACGCACTCTTTAAATGAATGGCTGCTTCCAAGCCAACATCCTGGCTGTCATAGGGTTCGAACTTCGTTTGATCAACTTAACATAGATTTAGGGACCTTAGATGATAGTCTGGGTTATTTCCCTCTCGGCCATGGACCTTAGCGCCCACAGCCTCACTGCCGCAGATATATCATAGCATTCGGAGTTTGTCAGGGTTTGGTAGGCGGTGAAGCCCCCTAGCCCAATCAGTAGCTCTACCTCTATGATACTTCTATTATGCGACGCTGTTCCTAAAAACATTTCGGGGAGAACGAGCTATCTCTCAGTTTGATTGGCCTTTCACCCCTATCCACAGGTCATCCCATAACTTTTCAACGTTAATGAGTTCGGACCTCCAGTTAGTTTTACCTAACCTTCATCCTGCCCATGGATAGATCACAAAGTTTCGCGTCTGCCCCCACTGACTAGTCGCCCTATTTGGACTCGCTTTCGCTGCGGCTCCGTTAATGATGAACTTAACCTCGCCAGTGAGGAGCAACTCGTAGGTTCATTATGCAAAAGGCACGCCGTCACTCTTGCGAGCTCCGACCGCTTGTAGGCGTACGGTTTCAGGTACTATTTCACTCTCCTATTCGGAGTACTTTTCACCTTTCCCTTACGGTACTGGTTCACTATCGGTCATTGAGGAGTATTTAGCCTTACCGGATGGTGCCGGCAGTTTCACGCAGGATTTCTCCGGTCCCGCGCTACTCAGGATACCACTCGTCCCTAACAATTTCTACCTACAGGACTGTCACCTGCTCTGGTTCTTCTTTCCAAAAGATTCGGTTTGATGTTAGTTTCTAAATGTGGTCCTACAACCCTTGGGGGGCACGCCCCCCAAGTTTGGGCTCTTCCCTTTTCGCTCGCCACTACTTAGGGAATCATTAGTTATTTTCTTTTCCTCCAGGTACTTAGATGTTTCAGTTCTCTGGGTTGGCTCCCTTTCGGGTAATACACCTTCAGTGTATTGGGTTGTCCCATTCGGAAATCTTCGGATTAATGCTTGTATGCAGCTACCCGAAGCTTATCGCAGCTTACCACGTCCTTCATCGCCTCTCAATGCCAAGGCATCCACCATACGCCCTTATTCGCTTTAAATGCGTTTGTTTGTTTCTTTACTACGTCTTTACCAATTTACATTGATAAACAAAATTGCTTTCCCAATATGTCAAAGAACTTTACCGTCTTAAACGGCGTTGCAGATGTTAAGGTTGCGAACCAACAGCCCACTCTTTAGCGGCACATCTTCTTTTCATCATTACTTTTAGTCTCACCGTTCTATCCGCTCCAGGAAAAAAATGGTGGAGGATATCGGAGTCGAACCGATGACCCCCTGCGTGCAAGGCAGGTGCTCTAGCCAGCTGAGCTAACCCCCCATCGGTAATGATTACTTTCTTACTTAAGAACTTTTAGTAGACCCGCCCAGACTTGAACTGGGGACCTCTACATTATCAGTGTAGCGCTCTAACCACCTGAGCTAC
>NZ_JARJHT010000007.1 GCF_029269745.1 Polluticoccus soli
TCTCCCGCATTGTTGTGCAGTACCATCGGCCATGAGGGGCTTAACTTCTCTGTTCGGAATGGGAAGAGGTGAACACCCTCGGCAATACCACCATAATATGGTTGATCTTGTCGATCTTAATAAGGTGACATATTGAGTCAGCAATTTTCGTAATAAAATAATATTAAAGCTTACGGGTAATTAGTACTACTCGGCTTTGATGTTACCACCTTTACACCTGTAGCCTATCAACGTCATCGTCTCTGACGACCCTTAAAAGTAAACTCATCTTGAGGAAGGTTTCGCGCTTAGATGCTTTCAGCGCTTATCCTGGCTGTGCATAGCTACTCGGCACTGCACCTGGCGGCACAACCGATACACCAGCGGCACATACGCTCCGGTCCTCTCGTACTAAGAGCATGTCCCCGCAATTTACTAACGCCCACCACAGATAGGGACCGAACTGTCTTGCGACGTTCTGAACCCAGTTCACGTGCCACTTTAATCGGCGAACAGCCGAACCCTTGGGACCTTCTCCAGCCCCAGGATGTGACGAACCGACATCGAGGTGCCAAACCTCCCCGTCGATATGAGCTCTTGGGGGAGATCAGCCTGTTATCCCCGGAGTACCTTTTATCCTTTGAGCGATGGCCCTTCCATACAGAACCACCGGATCACTTTAGCCTGCTTTCGCACCTGCTCGGCTGGTCAGCCTCACAGTCAAGCACCCTTATACTAATGCGCTCTACGTACGATTACCAACCGTACTGAGGGTAC